>JAAELY010000117.1 GCA_024226335.1 bacterium | reverse complement strand
GATCATCCAGAACGTCGCCCAACCCCCGACGCGCATCGCCTTCATGGTGTATCCCTCTCGGACGGTGGAATTGTACTTCGACCCGATTGCTCGCGCTGCGACTTTCCTCCCCGCGGCCGTAGCAGTCGCGAAAAGACCGGCAAAACGGCTAAGATGGGGCCCCGTGGAACATCTTCTAGCCCCCGACATCGTGACCGACGATCTACCCCCGGTCGAGCGCATCGCGGTCGAGCCCGACCCCGAGGGGACGCCGTGTCTTGCGGCGTTCCGGAACCGAATCGCGATCGACGTGATCCACGACGGTCCGTGTGTGCCGGCTCGTTTCCTTCGGGGTGTCCCCGAAGCAGAGCTGCACGAAGCGTACAGGCGAGAGAGAGACTGGGGAGCCGAGCTCGTGGCCAGCGCCCTGGCCTCCGCGTTGCACCTGGGGGACTACCTGCGGGTGACGACCGCTCGCGTCCTGCTGGACTTCGGCCGGTTCCCGGGGACCACGCCGCCGCGCGCGGACTTCCTGGATCGCTTCGCGATCAACCATCCGTTTTCCCAGTACCTCGATCACGCGCAGAAGCGCGAGCTGCTCGAGGACTACTACGACCCGATCTCGGCAGCCATGGAGAGCATGCTCGAGTCGGCGCTGTTGAAAATCGCCGTTCACACTTACGACGAGAGGAATCCGACCGATACGCGGCGCCCGGCGGTCAGCATCGTCACTCGCCCGCACGGTCACCACAGGCACTTCGAGATGCCCGTGGGCCTGTTCGATCCGTTGTTCCCCGGCCAGCTTGCCGAGTACACCGCGGACAGGATTCTCCGCGCGAGGCTTGCGCTGGCACTCGAAGAGAACGCGATCTACGTCGCGGACAACTATCCGTACCCGCTCCCCGAGGGAAGCATCGAGGTCCGCTCGCAGGTGTGGTCCTTCTTTCGCTGGGTTCGACAACGATTCGAGGTCGAGCGGCCTTTGCCCGCGGACGCACCCCCCGAGCGCCGGGAGGCCCGAGCGCTTGTTTGGAAGATGTTGCTGGATACGAACCTGAGGTCCGCGGACAGTGAGTCCCTCCGCAGTCACCTCCACATGTACCGCCGGACCAATACGGAGCGTGCGCGAGTCTTCGACATCGCGCGCCACGAGTACGAGCAGATCGCGGCCTTCATTCACGCGGACG
>JAAELY010000116.1 GCA_024226335.1 bacterium | reverse complement strand
TGGGCGGCCGGCAGCGCCGGCCTCTGTCACCAGCTGCTATACTGCGAGGGTCAATGATGCGAGCTGTCAGAACGCCAAAGCCCGGCCAGAAGGGGACCAAGGATTGGATGACCCGCTGCGGGCCGAGTTCCCTCTGTGTCCAGTATCGCTACGACGAACACCGTCGCGAGCACTTGAAGACCGTGGCACTGGTCGTCCAACGGCATTTTGGGAACGGAAACCGGAGTCCTGGATCGCACCCAACGGGTACCCAGGTCGGCGTTGCAGCCCGGCAGGTGGCACCGCGAATCGGCTGGCGGGAGCGGGAGCGGGAGCAGCGGGTGAAGTCCGCCGGAGGCCGGTGGGATCCCGACAGGAGGATTTGGTACCTTCGGCGCTACGTGGCCGAGCGGCTCGACCTGTTGCCACGGGTGGTCGGTGGAGGTGGCTAGGCTAGAGATGGGCCGCAGGGTGCGGGATGCCTAGATCTGGTAAGCTGGAGGTAGGAGATGCCTAGATCTGGTAAGCTGGAGGCGCGAGATGCCTAGATTTAGACACCGGAGGAACTAGATGCCTAGATTTAGACACCGGAGGCGCGAGATGCCTACATCTAGACGCCGGTGGATTGGGTTCGAGATGCCTAGATTTAGACACCTCATGCCTAGATGTAGGCATCGATGCCTACATCAAGGAAGCGCGTGTCCGGTTAAGCAAGATGTTCTGCGGAAACCTCACAGCAATTGGTACGTATGTGATGCCAAGACAATCTCGAACACCGAACCTACTGATTCTGACCACTCTTGCATTGGCGTTTGGATGCAGCCCACAGGATACCACCATGAACGATGGTAAACCGGATCTTGAACTAACTGCCGAAGAAGATGCCGCACTCGAACGCGATGAAGCGATTGTTGAGGCAGTGCGGCAATTCAACGAAGGTAGCGATACGTCGTTCGCTGAACTGTTTCCAAACGCAAAGCCAGTAAGTGATGTGCTATATTGGTCACTTGTTGATCGCCCGGACGCCCGTGCGCGACTCAAACAGGCCATTGCCAATGGTGCCGACGTTAACGAAAACGGTGACAACGACTACACCCCGTTGCACGGTGCCGCAGAAGACAACATCGCAGAAAACGTCAAACTGCTGCTCGCCCATGGCGCCGACCCTGAATCGCGCACACTCGACGGCAAGACGCCGCTGGATTTAGCTGAGAATGCCGGACACAGTGAAGTCATCGCGATCCTAAAAGCGCACGCGCATGATCAACCGTAATAGCGAACATCCGCAGAACAAGGGCGTTGCAGCCGACGTGCTACCCGTATGACTGTTCGACCGTTAATGATGATAGAGAAGTGCTTGATGGTTCAAGCCGTTACGCCGTCGCTCGCACGCGGCTGAACTCAGCGTTGGGCGGCATACAGAAGGTCGTAGGTGCTAGTCATGGCTAATAGCGAGGAGGAGGTCAGGAGTCAGCTAGCGATCTGGATGCGTGACGAGGCGCGCTACAGGAAATGGACGCGACAATGCAACAGGAGACAAAGGGAGAGGGGAGAGCTCGCATACTGGCAACGCCGAGAATGGAAGCGATTCATAGAACATTATCCCCAATATTCCGAACTTACAGAATTGGATGTTCTAAGCGTTTTCCGAGTGTGCCATGTGCACTGGTTACCATTGAAGACGGCTCAGATACCCATAGTGCGAGGTCTTTGGGATGTGTGTTATACGCGCGACTTTGAAGAAGATATCGCAAAGAATGCTCCTTATAGCAAGAGCTGGGCTATTGATGCGCCTTACGAGTCGGTCATGGGAGACTTACTGGAAGTCGATCAATGCGATGAGTGTTTACAGTATGCAGAAAGGAAATGGCCAGGGCATTCCGCAGCTCCGATTCTTGATGATGATGAGCCATGCTAACAGCAGTAGGACACATAGCAGATGAAGGCGTCTAACTACAAGGCTGTAGTTGAGAGCAGCCGGGATCTGCGGCGCCCTTCTGTGCCGCTCTCGAGTCTTTGCCGGGACGCTTACGCGCGGCGACTCCGTGCCGGGGCGAATTCTTGCGCTTTCTCAAGCCAGGTTCTGAGCGCTCTCTCGACCCGAGCGGAAGAGAAGACAATCTTCGCAGATTTGGACGGCCGAAGCAAAGGACCGGATGTCGCCCAACAACGCCGATTGAGCGGACGGAAGACCGCCGCTCATCGGCGAGCCGTTCTGCGGCGCAAGGACCGAGGAGTATTTCGACTGGAGGATATGCATTCAGACAAGTGCCGATCTGACCCAAGATCCCGGAGGAGCCTGAGAGTAAGGCCTCGGGTTGAAGACGCACGGCGCTGCGGCGGGAGGCCCGGGTGGAGGGCTCTGCCCCACTCTTGAATACTCGAAACGGAAGGGCAGTGAAAGGATCGCCACGATGAAGGACGCCGAGAACCTCGACAGGCTCGAAGAAAGAAAGCTCCAACGTGAGATCGAAAAGATCGAAGCAGAAACGCGAGCGCTAGGGCGGAATCAGATTCGCAGTTGGTTGACGACAATATCTTTGATCGTCGGTATCGGCGCCTCTGTAGTCAGCGTGATAGGGACGATGACTGAGATCCAAAACAAGAACAGGCAGCTAGCAATAGAGGCTCAGATCAGATCACATCAAATATTCCTTGTTGAAGTGCTTGACCGAGTCGCTGGGGTCAAGACCGTGCATTATAAGCATGAAGGCGGCCAGCTTGTCGCGACAACGTCCGAGGGCTTCGCGCCGTCCGTGCAAGTTGGAGCCTATGCGGTTGCATTTTCTTTGGCGAACGAGTTCCCTTCCCTGCGGACTGCTGTAACGGATCTTATGGAATATAAATTGAAGCTCGGAGAAGACTCGTATGCAACGGAAATTCTCTCGAGAATTTCCGGCCTGTGGCCAGAATAGTCGCAGAACCATTCACTTGAGCGGACGGAAGACCGCCGCTCAGCTCAAGGCCGTTCGCCTGGCACCGAACCTTGACCGAGACGCTGCCCCGACCGTCACTACATCGCGGGTCTCGCTTGCCATGGCGAGTACTGGGATAATCTATCACTCCAAGATTCGCGGAGCGATAGAATCCCGCTGTTCGACAACGCTGATCGTTTCTGAGGAAAAGAACGGCGGACGCCTGGTGTTCTCCGGCGTCGGCCTTGGCGACGTCAGCGGCCGAAAATTCGCCAAGTCAATGCGGTGCGCGGGGCGCTACTGCGACAACAAAGACTTTGTGACCTGTGCCTTGTGGTGAGCCTGAGCGCCTGCGCGGCGTCGAGGCTCCCGGATCGCAGGAGGTCGACGACTGCGACAACGCGCAGAACAGCAGGATTTAGTCGGGCCGCTCGGTCTTGGTCGCCGAACGGATGGTCGCCTCACCGCCGGCCTGGCCCGTGGCCGCACCGTCTACCTGATCTACGACACCGATCTCGAGCTCGACGACCTCGACGTCTACAGTGCGCATGTGAATGCCTTGCTTTGCGGGGCGGCCCGTGTCCGAATGATCAGCTTCGCGGCATCCTGGCCTGAAGCGTCCGCTCGGCCTTGGCGATCGCGACCCCTGCGCCCTCGCGCGCTTGTGCGGATTCGAGCCACAGGCCAATTGCAGAGATCGCCTCGAAGTCGCCGGACAGCTCCCGGAAACGGCGAAAGGTGTCCTCGGCGAGGCCTTCCAGCTCCTGCCATTGGCCATAGAGTCGAAGAATGCCGGCGATATCGAGGCTCACCAGTGCGATCTCCCACGGAGCATCCAGTCTGACGAATCCGCGACGGGCGACCCAGAACGCTTGCTCGGCACGGCGGTCGAGGCCCATGGCCAGCCACGCCTTGCCCTCGATCCACTGGCAGTGATGGCGGGCTCGACTGCGTTTCTGACCACGAAGCTCGCGCCGAGCGAACTGGACATGCTCCAACGCCGTCGCCGCGACCTCAGGACTCGGGGAATGCGCCAGGGCGTTAGCCAGGTTGACCCGGGCGACCTGGTGAATGCGAACCAGGGCAGCAGAGCGCTTCCGGCCGGCACGGCGTAGCGCTGTGCCGGCGAGCCGCAAAGCTTCGCCGTGGTGTGGGGTCGCAGCGGCGAATCGACCCTGCTCGTTCAGGACATAGCCGAGGGCGGCGATAGCTGCGGCCAGTTCTTGCTGGTCCTTGCGGTTGCGAAGCAACTCGACGGCCTCTTCCGCCAGTGCCAAAGCCTCGCCGTGGCGCTTCTGGCTGACTCGAAGTATCGCCAGGCGCCGCAGCAGGTTCGCTCGAGCCCCCGGCGAGATCGCCGAAGACTCTGCAATCCGAAGAGCCTGCGCGTATTCCGATTCCGCGGCACCAAGGCGACGGGTTGCCCGGTAGGCGCCGCCGAGAGTCGCGTGGGCTCTGACCAGGTGCTCCTGATGCCGGCGCCGGCCTTCCGCACCCCTGGCTTTCGGCGTCTTCTGTGCCAGCCTGGGCGCAACTCGTGCGAGTCTCAGGCCCTCTTTCGCGTTGCTATAGATCGTCTCATCGACATGCTCAAGAAAGAGCAGCAGCAAAGTCCGATCCCAGTACCTTGGATCCTGCAGGAGATCTT
>JAAELY010000115.1 GCA_024226335.1 bacterium | reverse complement strand
CAAAACAACATCGCTTTCGGTGCGGGGCAGGCTCGGGTGTTTGATTGGAGCGGCGGCGCCTGGGTGCAGCGCGGCAGCGACATCGACGGCGAAACCGCAGGCGATGGGTCCGGTTGGTCGGTGGCGATGAGTGGTGACGGCTACTCAGTCATCATCGGCGCACCCGAGAACGGCGGCGGCGACTCGCCGGGGCAGGCTCGGGTGTTTGATTGGAGCGGCGGCGCCTGGGTGCAGCGCGGCAGCGACATCGACGGCGAAGGCGCAGTCGATCGGTCCGGTGAGTCGGTGGCGATGAGTGGTGGCGGCGACACCGTCATCATCGGCGCACCCGCGAGAAACAACGTCATCAAGGCGGGGCAGGCTCGGGTGTACGAGCTTCCGCGTCCGCGGCTAGTGAGGCAGGGGTGCTATACTTCCTATCCGCGTGCCCGCTTCTATGCGAGGTGGCACCTTCGATTTCCAGCGAGATGTTGAACCAGGAGTTCATTGACGCGATCGCCAGCGGATTGGAAGAACGAGCTGGGTCTTCGCGCTGTCACCGACAAGTAGCGCTATGTCAACTCGGGCCTCATAGACAGGAAGGCCCTGACGCGGAGCACCGCTCTTGAGCCCGAGTGTCTCGAGTGGGAACGAGTACCAAGCTCTGGATGCAGAACGAGACCAGATTCGAATTCATCGAAAGCATGCTCTCGATACCGCGTCGGGTCGATGCAGCGACTCATGGAAGTGCG
This sequence comes from bacterium, assembly GCA_024226335.1. Lineage (NCBI taxonomy): Bacteria > bacterium. Next base: position 548 of record JAAELY010000115.1, on the reverse strand, counting down.
TCAACAAGCTACGGACATCCCACACCTAGCGACCGAGAGTCTCCCGGAGATTCGTCAGTGCTTTGAACGGCGTGCCGACGATGCGCGCATTGATGATCCACTGAGGAATCCCGCCGCCGGGCTAGAGATGCATGGTGAAGGTGACGCGGGTCTTGCCTGGGGCAGTGGGATCGAGCTTCCAGGTGCCCTCGCCGATACCCCTGGCGGTGCTCGGGCCAGCGCCAACCTCTACAGCCTGATCGAGACCGCCAAGGCCAACGGTCTCGAGCCTCACGTGTACCTCACCCACATCGCCGCCCGCCTACCCGAAGCGCACACTGTCGAAGACTACGAAGCGCTCCTCCCGCACCGCGTCCACCCCGCGCTTCTGCCGTCCACCGTCAACGACGCCCTTCGCTGAGCGCTTACCGATCCTCTCGGGTCGAGTGGTGGCGATGGACGAGACGCCGATCCGTGCGGGTCGCAAGGCCAAGGGCAAGATGCGAACGGCGTACTTCTGGCCGGTGTACGGCGAGCGTGATGAGGTCGTGTTTCCCTATGCGCCCTCT
>JAAELY010000114.1 GCA_024226335.1 bacterium | reverse complement strand
GGCCTGTGGTTCACCGACCGGCCGGGGCAACGCTGGGGCCTGGTCGGATTCGCCTACGGGGCCCTGGCCACGACCTTCTGCGTGGCCAGCTCGATCCTGTTCCCGGTGCGCAGCCTGTTCAGCGGGATGGAGAGCCAGGCCTTCTTCGACCTGATCAACCCAGCGACGCTACTGCTGGTGTTGTGCGCGGTGCTCTACTTCGTCGTGAACAAGGTCACGTCGTCGACACGCAGCGCCGCGATCGCGGCGTTCTGCGCGTTCATCGTCGCCTTCATCTTGCTGACGTATATCGGCACCGCCCTGCGCGGTCCCAACTGGGTTTTCTACTGGCCCTGGCAGGCATGGCCCGAGCATCCCGGTCAGATGTAGCTGCGCCGAGGACACGATGTTCAAAAGAGTAGGGAAACGCGAACAGATCTTCCTACTGGTGGCCGGCACACTGACCCTGGTTGCCGGCGTCGCGGCGATCTATCGCGACACCGCGCCGTCGTGGAAGTACTACCAGCAGGAGTTTCGCGCGATCGTCGCCGAGGAGATCGGCGTCGAGGAATCGGCCGAGGTTCCATCGGGCATCCAGCAGATCT
>JAAELY010000113.1 GCA_024226335.1 bacterium | reverse complement strand
TGACTTCACCGGAACTCTCCGGCACTGAAGGCAGAAGAAGGTCTGCACCGAAGCTCAGAGCAGGGCCAACCAGTGGAACTTCCGAGAGCGTTGCTACCAATTCCTGACGCGCCTCAGTGACGGATTCCTCGAACTCAGTCGCAGACTCCGACCGCTTGATGACGACCAGACCACTTGGGTCGACGAACTTGATGGGATTACCTCTAGCGTAGGCGTACCTGTTGAAAGACTGCGGGCTGCTTGGGTCAGACGAGTTGATCGGGTCGACCGACATGAACCTCGAGAGGTGCGGCGAGCAGTACCTCGCGTGCATGTAATCCAGATCATCCGACTCACCCGCGGCGAAGAAGTCCCGCTCGTGGCCGGTGAACTTCATCGGGTGCCGGTCCTGGTTCGCCAGGGTGGCCTCTTCGCCGAAGGGAAAGTACTTGTGGAGCGACTTCACCTCCCCCGTGTCGGTGGTGATCAGACGCGGTGTGCCCAGGTGGTCGAGGCTGTAGTGCGCGACCTCGCCGAAGACGCCGCTCTCGTCCTGGCTCACCGTGGCCAGCAGGCTCGTGCCGCGGTAGATCTCGTCTCTCACCGGGTAGACGTCGCCGGCTTCGTCGTACTCGTATTCCCGCAGCAGCAGGCCTCTTGAATCCCGCAGCGTCCAGCGCAGCTCGCCGCGGGTCAGCTCCAGCTTGGCGATGCGCTCGTCGTCCGTGGTGTAGGCGAATACCCAGGCCGCGGTCTCCCCTTCGCGCTGG
>JAAELY010000112.1 GCA_024226335.1 bacterium | reverse complement strand
CCGCCAGGATGGCGCGCCCGTGAGAAACGAGCGCGATCTCTACCGCGATGCCGGCGACGTCGCCCGCCGCTACTCGACCTGCTCGAGGACCCGCCGACTCTTCCGCGCTGGCCGCCGGCCGACCCGTAAGCTGAGATCCTGCCCCGGCGCCGTTCTTGGCCCGCTCGCTGGCGATCGGCGGTCAGGCCGGCCGATGGCACCCGGCGAGGTCCGCGGCAATCTAGGCCCCGAAAGAGCCCCTCCTGCTGACTTAGTGCTGACTCGAAAAGCGGCCGGGAGGCCGTAGCCTGGAATCACGCCACCCAAGTCGCTGAAAACAAGCGGCTTAGAGGTGCCCAGGGGCGGATTTGAACCTCTTTAGGTGCCACCCGTCTAGTACTCGCTTGTTTTCAATGGTTTGCACGGCCGAAAGGCCGACCGGGCCGCGCTCGGCGTCCGACTCCACGGCGAGCATTTCGCGCTCTCCCCGAACTTTCTTCGCCCACAGCGGCAGATTGGAGGCCGAGTCTGCGTCTTATATAGGGTATGAGCCGACCATACCGTCACGTCCACCCCGGGGGCAGCCACTTCGAGATCACCACCCGCGCTCTGCAGAGCAGATTCCTCATACCCACCGGCGCGCACTTCCGAAAGATCGCGATCGGGATCATGGCCCGAGCCAAGGAACTCTACCCGGTGGAGCTCTATGCCTTCGGTGGGCTCAGCAACCACCTCTTATGCGCAGCTGCGCATAAGAAGGGTTATGTGGAGCGCCCGGTTATGTGGAGTAGGCGGAACGGATTCAATGAAGTCGGGGACTTTGGCGGCGACTACTGCACATAAGAGATGATCTTCTGCAAGGAGGTCATCATCATGACTAAGACGCGAAAGACGATGCAGACCTGGTCGCCGGAGTCGGAGGCCAGGTACACACAACGGAGGATCGAGCGGGCGGATGTCGGGAATCAACCGACGCTGACTGAGTTCGCGCAGTGGCTCGCGGATTCGCGAGAGCTCAGTCCAGGGACGATCACGCTTCGCATTGGCTCGGCGAGTACCTTCGTCGACGCGGTGACTTCGCGCGCCGGATGTTCCTGTGCGCGAGCGTTTCGGTCGATCACGGTTCAGCAGATCGAGGAGTTCTTCGTCGAGCACAGCAAAGACCACGGGATGTCCTCTCGCCACAGCATGCGCACGGCGATGCGG
>JAAELY010000111.1 GCA_024226335.1 bacterium | reverse complement strand
CTGGAGAATCTGCCGGGCGCCTTCCCGTTTACCGCAGGCGTATTTCCGTTCAAGCGAACGGGCGAAGAAGATCCCGCACGTATGTTTGCCGGCGAGGGGCCGCCCGAGCGCACGAACCGACGTTTTCATCTCCTTTCGAGTGGGCAGCCCGCGTCGCGGCTCTCGACGGCTTTCGACAGCGTGACCTTGTACGGGCGAGATCCCGACGAACGCCCCGACATCTACGGCAAGATCGGCACTTCTGGAGTCTCGGTCTGTACGGTCGACGACGCGAAAAAGCTGTACTCGGGATTCGACCTGCTCGATCCCAGCACTTCGGTGTCGATGACCATCAACGGCCCCGCTCCCGTCGTGCTCGCCTTCTTCTTCAATGCGGTGATCGATCAGGCCGTCGAAAAGCACCTGCGTGCAACGGGCGAGTTCGAACGCGTGCGCGCCGAGTTGGAAGCGCGCGTTCTTCCGCACTACGAAGGTGAGCTTCCCGAGGGACACGATGGCCTCGGACTCGGACTGCTAGGCGTGTCGGGGGACGAGGTCGTGGACCGCGAGACCTACGAGCGCATCCGCAACGACGCTCTGTCCCGCGTGCGCGGCACCGTACAGGCCGACATCCTGAAAGAAGACCAGGCCCAGAACACCTGCATCTTTTCGACGGAGTTCTCGCTCGAAGCGATGGGCGATGTACAGAGCTACTTCTCCGCGCACGATGTCCGGGGTTTTTACTCGGTGTCGATTTCCGGGTACCACATGGCGGAAGCCGGGGCGAACCCGATCTCGCAACTCGCCTTCACGCTGGCCAATGGCTTCACCTACTGCGAGTACTACCTGGCGCGCGGACTGGCGATCGACGACTTCGCGGCCAATCTCTCGTACTTCTTCAGCAATGGCCTCGATCCGGAGTACGCGGTGATCGGGCGGGTGGCGCGGCGCATCTGGGCCATCGCGTTGCGCGAGCGCTACGGCGCTTCGGAAGCCAGTCAGAAGCTCAAGTATCACATTCAGACTTCGGGCCGATCCCTGCACGCACAGGAAATGTCGTTCAACGACATCCGCACGACTCTGCAGGCGCTACTCGCGCTCCAGGATTCATGTAACAGCCTGCACACCAATGCGTACGACGAAGCCGTGACCACGCCCACCGAAGAATCGGTGCGGCGCGCGCTGGCGATCCAGCTCGTTCTCACACGGGAGTACGGCGTGCTGAAGAACGAGAATCCGGCGCAGGGTGCGTACCTGACCGAGGAGCTGACCGACCTGGTCGAAGAGGCCGTGCTCGCGGAGTTCGAGCGCCTGAGCGATCGGGGCGGGGTGCTGGGTGCGATGGAGACCATGTACCAGCGCGGGCGCATCCAGGACGAGAGCATGCTCTACGAATCGAGAAAGCACTCCGGCGAGTTGCCCATCGTGGGAGTGAACACCTTCCTGAATCCGGACCCGGGCGCACAAGCGTCTGGACCGCGCGAGCTGATCCGTTCCAGCGATGACGAAAAGCGCCAGCAACTCAACGGTTTGCGCGGTTTTCTCAAACGAAATGAAGAGCTTGCCGGGGGCGCACTCACGCGCCTCCAGGAAGTCGCCCTGTCCGGAGGCAATATCTTCGAGGAACTGCTCGAGACCACCAAGGTCGCGAGCCTGGGCCAGATCACCGAGGCTCTGTTCGAGGTCGGGGGCCGCTACCGCCGCAGCATGTGAGTCGGGCCCGCTCTTGGTATCCTCCCAGCGTTGCTATCCTCCCAACGGCCTGGGAGTCCTCCCCGGCCGATCCGGGGCCGAAACGCCCGGAACTCCCGCCGGAGTAAAAGCCGAACCCCGGCGATCGCTTGCAGATCAGGAGAACGACTGTGCATGAGAACGACCCCAAGGCCCGAGCGGATCTGGACGCCTGGAGCGAACTGGCCAGCAAGGACCTCAAGGGACGCGCTCCCGAGACGCTGATCTGGGAGACGCCTGAGGGCATCCCGGTGAAGGCGCTCTACACGGCCGCGGATCTCGAGCAGTTGGAGTATCTGGATTCCGTACCGGGAATCTTTCCGTTCGTGCGCGGGCCGCGCGCGACCATGTATGCGAACCGGCCGTGGACCCTGCGCCAGTACGCGGGCTTTTCGACGGCCGAGGAATCCAACGCCTTTTTCCGCGACAACCTCAAGGCCGGGCAAAAGGGTCTGTCGATCGCCTTCGATCTGGCGACGCATCGCGGTTATGACTCGGATCACCCGCGCGTGGTCGGCGACGTGGGAAAGGCCGGTGTCGCGATCGACTCGGTCGAGGACATGAAGATCCTCTTCGAGGGAATTCCGCTGGATCAGATGTCGGTGTCCATGACCATGAACGGTGCGGTGATTCCGACGCTGGCCTGCTTCATCGTCGCGGCCGAAGAGCAGGGCGTGTCGGCCGACAAGCTCACCGGAACCATTCAGAACGACATCCTCAAGGAGTTCATGGTTCGCAATACCTATATCTATCCGCCCGAGCCCAGTATGCGTCTGGTCGCGGACATCATCTCGTACACCGCGACGAACATGCCGCGCTTCAATTCGATTTCTATATCCGGCTATCACATGCAGGAGGCCGGAGCGACGCAGGTACAGGAGTTGGCCTTCACGCTGGCCGACGGCCTGGACTATGTGCGGGCCGCCCTGGGCAAGGGACTGGAGATCGATCAGTTCGCCCCGCGGCTCTCCTTCTTCTGGGCGGTCGGCATGAACTTCTTCATGGAGATCGCGAAGATGCGTGCGGGCCGCCTGCTCTGGGCGAAGTTGATCAAACAGTTCAACCCCAAGGACGCGCGTTCGATGACTCTGCGCACGCATTCGCAGACGTCGGGGGCGAGCCTCACGGAGCAGGACCCCTACAACAACGTAGTGCGCACGACG
>JAAELY010000110.1 GCA_024226335.1 bacterium | reverse complement strand
GCTCGTCTCCGAGAAGCTATCTCTTCAACGCCATCTCTTCTGGGCGGACATCGAGGAGACGCGGCAGAACACCGGCGGTGCCGATAATCGCCCGACGAATTTCTGGCAGGCACGCCTTCGACTAGAGACTCTGTGGCAACTCGGGTCCAGAGACCTGGTCTGGCTCTACGAAGACCTCCCCAAACGCTCGCTGTTGGCCGATCAGCAAGTCGCTTTCAGCGCGATCATTCATGTCTTGCGTGACATCGGCAATCTCGAGGCTGAGATGCCCCAGCTGCATGCACTGGTTTCAGGCAGTGTCGAGCTAGAGAGGATGCTCGACGGTGTTCTCACGCCCTTTGAAGAGAGCGAGGTGGGATGTCAGATCCGGCGGAATCAGCGTCACGAAGAAAAAATAGCCAAGAAAAAGCAAGAAGCCAAGGCGTCCTGGATCCGATTTCGTGAAGAGCTCGAGGCGGATCCGTCGATGCTGGCCGACCCTGCCCTCATCGCGAATCGGAACCGGGGTGCCGTACAGCGCTGGGAACTGACCCGCTGGTTACGCCGCAAGACCAAGAAAGGCTATGAAGAGGCGGCCCTGCAATGGCCTTTACTCGAAGAGGGATTCAGTCCAACCGTCGCCCAGGCCTATCGGAACGGGATGAAGGCGCTATGGCGGCTCACCAGCCCTGAACGGCCGAAGCGCAAGGGCAATCGCGTCATCACGAAGCACGTCACGCTCTTCGCTTACGCCGGGCTCGCGATCGAAGCGGGAGAGGCTCCGGAGTGGGCGCACAAACTCAGCCCAGCGGAAGCCGAACGCGCCGCACAGCACGCCTGCCTCTCCGAGCAAGGCTATCCGGACTGGTTCGAAAAGCTCACTGACCGACACCCGGCTACAGTGCTTCCGATCCTGCGCCAGACATTGCGCGATGAATGGGCGGGACGATACGGAGGCCGCTCCGAATTCTTGTCGCACTACGGTTTCAAGGCCAAGCAAATCCACAAAGCCGTCCATTCCATCCTGTTCGAGGTCATCACCGGTAAGAAGCCGAAAGCGCTCAACGTGCTCGACTGTGGGCGAGAGGTTCTCGTGCGTCTGAAGCTCACTGATCCTGAGCGACGCCGAGCGACGGCGCTCGCACTTCGCAGGCTTCGTGCGGCACGCGCCGCGGCTGACGACGAGCCGCTGTGGCGCTACTTTGGATGGCTGTTCTTTCTTGACGCTGACAGGGCGGTGCATGAGCTCATTGAATGGCTTGACGCGGCGCCCCGAGCGTCGCGTGACGCTCGGACTGAGAGCACCGTTGCCGCGCTGTTCGGGCTCAGCGGTTTCGCGACGGGAGCTCTCGCCACTGTCTCGGTGGAATCGCTGGAAGCCCTTCTGCGTCTTACCGATCGTTATGTTCGCCCGGAGGACGACTCTTCGCCCGATGGACGCGATACGCCAGATACCCGCGATCAAGCTGAGCGCGCGCGCGAGGTCCTCCTCAAGGCCCTGATCGACAGGCCAGGAGCTGCGGCCTACCACGCCATGCGGGCGATTTCCGCAGCAGAGATCTCCAAAGCCAGATCAGTCCATCTCGGACAGCTCACACACGGGAAGGCCGAGCACGACGCCGAACTGCCGGCCTGGTCACCTACGGAAGTCCTGCATTTCGAACGACACCTCATCGCCCCCGCGAAGACAGGAGAGGCACTGCTGCGTGTTGTTCTGGGTGTTCTCTCCGATATCCAAAACAGCTTCCGCCGTGCCGAT
>JAAELY010000109.1 GCA_024226335.1 bacterium | reverse complement strand
GACTCCTGTTCGGGATTACGCGAACTCGGTGTCAAGCAACAGCCGCGCAAGTTGCTCGGCAGCATCTATGGCGTGTCCGTCAACGAGATGCAACACAGCGAGACCTGCTGTGGTTTCGGCGGCACCTTTTGCGTCAAGTTCCCGGAGATCTCGACGCGTCTGGCGAGTGACAAGGTCGACAATATCTGCGATAGCCGTGCGTCGGTGTTGCTCGGCGGCGATCTCGGCTGCCTGCTCAATATCAGCGGCCGGCTGCAACGCCTCGACAAGCCGGTGCGCGTGTTCCACGTCGCCGAGGTGCTCGCCGACATGGCCGACGAAGCCTCCATCGGCGAAGGGGAAGACTGATGCAGCCGCAAAGCCACCGTTTCAAGCAAAATGTCAGCGTCGCGCTTCAGGATGTGCAACTGCAAAAAGCGCTGGAGCGCGTGCAGGAGGGTTTCGTCGACAAGCGCGCGGCGGTCGTTTCGACCCTGCCCGAATTCGAGCGATTACGCGAACAGGGCAAGGCGATCCGTAACCATGTGCTCGATAACCTCGACTTTTACCTGCAACGTTTCGAAAGCCAGGTGCAGGCACGGGGTGGCCAGGTGCACTGGGCGGAAAATGCGCAACAGGCGCGCGATATCGTGCGCGATATCTGCCGCCGCGTTGACGCCAGGACGGTGATCAAGGGCAAATCGATGATCAGCGAGGAAATCGCGCTCAACGACGCGCTCGAAGCTGACGGCCTGGACGTGGTCGAGAGCGACCTCGGCGAATACATCCTGCAACTCGCGCACGAACCGCCGAGTCACATCATCGCGCCGGCGATCCACAAGACCAAGGCGCAAATCTCGGAACTGTTTTACAACGCACATCAGAAGCTGGGCTATACGAAAAAACTCGATACCGTGCCCGACCTGGTCAACGAAGCGCGCGAAGTGCTGCGTTCGCGCTACCTCGAGGCCGACGTCGGT
>JAAELY010000108.1 GCA_024226335.1 bacterium | reverse complement strand
GCGCCAGGCCCCAATCGTCGAGGACGATCAAGTCGGTCTTGGCCAGGCCCGCCATCAGCTTGGGATAGCGGCCGTCGGCATGGGCCAGCCGCAGCTCTTCGAAGAGTCGGGGCACACGCAGGTATTTCACTTTGTAGCCTTCGCGGCAGGCTTTCTGCGCCAGGGCACAGGCGAGAAATGTTTTACCGACGCCGGTGGGGCCGGTGAGTAAAACATTACGGTGCCGGGCGATCCAATCGCACGAAGCCAGCGCCATAAATAAACCTTTATCGAGTCCCCGTCGGATGCGGTAGTTGACATCTTCGACACAGGCATATCCCTGGCGTAGCTTGGCTTGTCGTAATCGCGTCCGAAGGCGCCGGCTCGCTCGTTCGGTGGCTTCGCGATCGATCAATAAAGCCAGCCTATCTTCGAAACGTAAGTCCCCGATGTCACTCATCTGCAGCTGCTCTTCCAGAGCTTTCGCCATGCCCTCCAGGCGCATCGTGCGGAGTTGATCCAAGGTGGGATGAATCAGCATCGCGGGGCCTCCTGTGAAGCGCTTTGATAGTACGACGCACCGCGTACGTTGCTGTGCTCGATGGCCTGCGCTGACGGCGCGACGTCGGGGAGCGCTTGTCGATCCAAGCCATTTTTGAGGATCGATCCAATGCTCTTGTACGATAGGCCATCGATCGCCAGCGCTCGCCGGCAGGCCGCCTCCAGACGATCGGTTCCATAGCGCTTCGAGAGGCTACGTAGCCCCAGACAGGAGTGGAAGCCTTGATGCGGGTGAGGCTTGGAGATCAGGATCGCCTCGACCACCTCTCCCGTCGCCGGGCCGCTCTCGTGGGCCCACTTCACCAGCTTCTGGGCGGTCCACTCAG
>JAAELY010000107.1 GCA_024226335.1 bacterium | reverse complement strand
CGGGCTCGACCTGAAGGAAGCGCAGAGCGGAACCGGGATCGGCTCCGGTGGCGGCCAGGCGACCGTGGATCTGGATCTGCGGAACACCCCGCCGACCGTCCTGCACAATCTGAACACGCCGACGATCGCGGCACTCAACGGGGGCGCGGCTGGCTACGGCATGGATCTGGCGCTGGGTTGCGACATCCGCGTGGCCGCCGAAGGTTCGAAGCTCGCCGCCGCATTCACGAAGCGCGGCGTGCTGCCCGAGAGCGGGGGCACCTGGTTGCTGCCGCGTCTGATCGGTTGGGCCAAGGCGTCCGAGATCATCTTCACCGGTCGCACCCTCAGCGCGACCGATTGCCTGGAACTCGGTCTCGTCAACAAGGTGGTTCCGGCCGAGTTGCTGATGAAGGAAACCCAGGCTCTCGCCCAGGAGATCGCCGACAACGCGCCGCTCGCCGTCCAGGCGTCGAAACGTATGATGCGCCTGGGCATGGAGGACGGTTTCGACGATCACGTCCATCGCGTGTTCCTGCAGTTGCTGCCGTTGTTTCGCACCGAGGACTTCCGCGAGGGATTCATGTCCTTCCTCGAGAAGCGCAAGCCGGAGTTCAAGGGACGCTAGCGCCGGGATCGCCCGACCTTCCAAATGGCTTGCCTTCCGAAATCTGCCAGCGTAGGATTCAAACGAACGTTTGATTTGGAGCGTCCCCTGCGATGAGCGAACCCACCGGCGAGAGCCGGGTCGATACCAAGCAGCGCATCCTGAGCGTGGCCGAGCGAATCTTTGCGGAACGCGGGATTGCGGCCACGTCGCTCCGAGCCGTGACCTCTGAAGCCGGTGTCAACCTGGCCGCCGTGCACTACCACTTCGGATCCAAGCGCGGTCTGCTCAACGCGGTGATCGCTCGGCGCATCGCGCCTTCCAACCAGGAGCGATTGAAGCGGCTCGATCAACTCGAGACGGCCAGGGAAATGCCCGCAGTCGAGGAGATCCTCCGGGCGTTCCTCGATCCCGTGCTGCGGGACGAAGAGATGGGCCAGGTGCGCGGTATCCCGGCCCTCTTGTACAGCGAGCCCGAAGAGCTGAAGGGCGAGTTGATCATCGAGTTGTTTGGCGAAGTCAGTCAGCGTTTTTGTGCAGCCCTGGGACGAGCGTTGCCTCATCTTCGGGAACCGGAGGTTCTCGAGCGCTTCAAGTTCGTGGTCGGAGTGATGGTGCACGTGATCGCAGGGCACTACGAGATCGAGATCGAGCCGGGAAGCTCTCTCGTGCGATCCGCCGAGCAACGCGTGCAAGCCATCGTTTCCTTCCTGGCGGCGGGTCTTTGTTCGCCTGCGTTCGTAGCGGTTCCAATGGGGAAAGATTGATGCGAACCCTGAAATTCGCGATTCCGGTTCTCGTACTGGCGGCGTGTATTGCCGGGGCGGCGACGCTCGTCGCGACCCGGCCCACGGTGGATGCGAGCCCACCCGCGCGCTTCGCGCCATTGGTTCGTGTGATCGACGTACAACCCGAAACACTGCGGCTGCGGGTGAAGACACAGGGAACGGTCGAGCCTCGGACCGAGAGCGATCTGATTCCCGAAGTTTCCGGTCCGATCGTCTGGATCTCGAATTCGCTGGTTTCCGGAGGGTTCTTCGAGAAGGACCAACCCCTCGCGCGCATCGATCCGCGCGATCTCGATGTTGCACTCGAACGCGCCCGCGCCAGTCTCGCGCGCACGCGCAGCGAGTACTCGCGAGCCAAGAAAGAACTGGAGCGCGTCGCACGTCTGACCGATCGCAACGCCGCGAGTCAGGCACAACACGACGATGCGAGCAATGCCGAGCAGGTCACGCGGGCCGCGTTGCGCGAAGCGTCGGCTTCTCTGAACCAGGCGGAGCGCGATCGAGACCGCACCGAGATTCGCGCGCCCTTCGCCGGACGCGTTCGCGAAAAGGGCGTTGACGTCGGGCAGTTCGTGAAGCGCGGCAATCCGATCGCGAAGATCTACGCGATCGAGTACGTGGAGATCCGCCTGCCGATCGCCGACGATCAACTCGCGTTCATCGATCTTCCGATCTGGTACCGCGGCGATGAGTCCGAACAACTCGGACCCGAGGTCTCGCTGACCGCTCAGTTTGCAGGCGCCGAGCGCAAGTGGACGGGCCGGATCGTGCGCACCGAAGGCGAGATCGACCCGAAGTCGCGCATGGTGCACGTGGTAGCGCGAGTCGACGATCCCTACGGCCGCGGGCCCGACGACACTCGACCGCCTCTGGCCGTGGGACTCTTCGTGAATGCGGAGATCCTGGGTCGAGAGGCTGAGGGAGTCCTGAGCGTTCCGCGCTCCGCACTGAACAACGACCGTCTGATGGTCGCGGACACGCAGGACCGACTGCGTTTCCGCGATTCCGAGATCATTCGCCGGGACCACGAACGCGTACTGATCCGCGTCGGTCTTGGCGAAGGCGATCGCGTGATCGTGTCCGCGATTTCTACCGCCGTCGACGGAATGCTCGTGCGCCCAGTGAGCCGTGAGGCATCGGGAGACGACTCGTGAAGTCGATTGTCGCCTGGTTCGCCGAGAATAGAGTCGCCGCCAATCTGCTGATGTTCATGCTCGTGATCGGCGGAGCCATGGCGCTGTTCCGCATCCCGCAGAAACCCTTCCCCGACATCGATGTGGATATCGTCACTGTCGCGGTCGAGTATCGCGGCGCCGCTCCAGAGGAAGTCGAGGAAGGCGTATGCGTTCGCATCGAAGAAGAGATCGACAGCGTTGACGGGATCGACAAGATCCGCTCCACGGCAGTCGAGGGATCGTGCGCGGTATTTGTCGAGGTCATGCAGGGCGCAGACGCAAAGGTGGTGCTCGATGACGTGAAGACGCGCGTCGATGCGATCAGCACGTTTCCCGACGAAACAGAAAAGCCGGTCATCTCTCGTGTCACTCTGCGCAGGCCCGTGATCGATGTCGTGATCTCCGGTGAAACGGACGAGCGCAGCATGAAAGAATTGGGACAGAGACTGCGCGACGAAGTGAACGCAATTCCCGGCATCACGCAGACCTCTCTGTCCTCCATCCGACCTTATGAGATCTCGATCGAGGTACCCGAGGAGTCCCTGCGTCGTTTCGGAATCAGTTTCGATCAGGTGGTACAGGCGGTGCGCTCGTCTTCCCTCGACCTTCCGGGAGGGAGTATCAAGACCCGGGGCGGCGAGATTCTGTTGCGCACGAAAGGCCAGGCCTACACCGGAGCCGACTTCGAGAACGTGGTCGTGCTTACGCGCAGAGACGGCACACGAGTGACGATCGCCGATGTCGGACGCGTGATCGACGGATTCGAGGACATCGACCAGTTTTCTTCGTTCGATGGCGAGTCCGCCGTGACGCTCAGCATCTTTCGCGTCGGAGACCAGGACGTGAT
>JAAELY010000106.1 GCA_024226335.1 bacterium | reverse complement strand
TTCGTCCAGGGCGGTCACGGCTTCTCGTACCACGGAGCGTGCGAGTTCCAGATCGCAGAACATATCGGCGGCGCGGTGGCGCAGCGCCTGGAATGAGCCGATCTTGACGCCGAACTGCTCTCGGTCCTTCAGGTAGGCGAGGGTCCGCTCAAAGGCTTCTTCGGCGGCGCCTAGCATCTCGGCCGAGAGTCCGATCGCCGCCCGGTCGAATACTGCGTCGAGCAGTTCCGCGCCCGCATCGATCTCGCCGAGAACCCGCTCGCCCGCTACGGAAACACCTTTCAGCGTCACATCCGCTGCATTGCGACCGTCCAGCATCTGGTTTCTTTGAATCGAAAGTCCTTTTGCACCCGCATCGACCGCGAACAGGGACAGGCCGTTGCGATCGCCGGATTCGCCGCTGGTTCGCGCCACTACGATCAGCTGGTCTGCGACGTGGGCGTCGAGCACGAACTGCTTCTGACCATCGATCCGGTAACCGTCACCGTCTCGTTCGGCCCGAGTTGAAACCAAATAGGGATCGAAGCGTCCTCGTTCCTGGAACGCCATGGCCAGGATGCGTTCGCCATTGCATACACCGGGAAGCAGGTCTTTCTTCAAGGGATCTCGGCCGCCCAGCAGGATCGCGTTGCCACCCAGGAGTACGGTCGACAGGAAGGGTTCGGGTGCCAGTACGCGACCGCACTCGTGGAGTACGACTCCGAGCTCTCGGTAGCCCATGCCAGCCCCACCGAGTTCTTCGGGGAAGATGATTCCCGTCCAGCCCATCTCGGCCATTTCCGTCCATAGCGCGCGAGAGAAACCGGTGGCGTCCTCGGAATCGCGTAACTCGCGCATCCGCTGGACCGGCGACTTTTCCTCGAGGAAGCTCTTCGCGGTCTCCTGGATGATCAGCTGGTCTTCGGAAAGGCTCAATGCCATTTTGGGGTTCCTCTCGGGCTCATTCCCGGAACCTGCTCTCAGGTTCCACAGGTCATATAATAGAGCTTCCACCCGCCGTCGCGGGTTTGAGCTGGGAGGCACCGGATGGGATCGATCGAATCGTTCCGAGGTGAGGTTCGGGAATGGCTGGCCGAAAACTGCGCCGAGGAGGACCGGGTCGGATCCCGCGAGCGGCTTTCTCGTGTGCGCTTCGACGATTGGGTCCGCGCTCTCGGCTCCCGGGGTTGGGCCGCGCCGGGCTGGCCCACGGAGTACGGCGGGGGAGGGCTCGATCGCGAACATCAGGCCGTCCTGGCCCAGGAGATGCGCGCGATCAAGGCACCGCCGCCGGGCAGTTTCGGTCTCACCATGCTCGGACCGACGCTGCTCGAAATCGGAACCGACGAGCAGAAGGCCGAGCACCTGCCGCCGATCTGCAAGCACGAGATCATCTGGTGTCAGGGCTATAGCGAGCCGGGTGCGGGTTCGGATCTCGCGGGTCTGCAGACCCGGGCAGTTCTCGAGGGAGACGAGTATTCGGTCACCGGTCAGAAGAT
>JAAELY010000105.1 GCA_024226335.1 bacterium | reverse complement strand
GGAGGCTGCGGCTGCGAAGCGCGATGCATCCGCCTGCGCTGCGTCGCGCGACCCTCTGCAGATCTACGGATCTGCGATCGGATCACGCTTCTTGCTCAGGCGGCGACTCCCGCTTCTCGCTCGAATCCTCCCTGTGCAGAGGTTCTCTAGGCGAAGACTACGGTCTTGTGGCCGTGGGCGAGAATGCGGTCCTCGAGATGCCAGCGGACGGCGCGCGCCAGGGCCATGCGTTCGGCGTCGCGGCCTTTGCGGATCATGTCCCCGACGGTGTCACGGTGGGAACAGGATTCGACTTCCTGCGCGATGATCGGCCCCTCGTCGAGTTCGGGCGTCGCGTAGTGCGCCGTTGCGCCGATCAGCTTCACGCCCCGTTCGTAGGCCTGGTGGTAGGGCTTGGCGCCCATGAACGCCGGCAGCGTGCTGTGGTGGATGTTGATCACCCGGCGCGGGAACTCGTTGATGAAGGTGTCCGAGAGCACCTGCATATAACGGGCGAGTACCACGAGATCGATGTTCTCCCGCTTGAGCAGATCGATCTCTTTGAGTTCCTGGTCCTTTTTCGTCTGCTTTGCGATCGGAAAGACGTGGTACGGGACGCCAAACTGTTCCGCCACGTTCTCGAGGTCCGGGTGATTCGAGACGATCAGCGGAATCTCGCAGGGCAACTCGCCGAGTCGATGGCGCAGTAGCAGATCGTAGAGGCAGTGTTCGAATTTCGAAACGAAAATCGCCATGCGCTTGCTGCGATCCGAGAACGAGAGTTGCCAGGTCATCTCGTAGCGACCGCATTCGATGCGCAGGAGTTCTTCGAGCTGTTCGCGCGAAATATCGAGTCCGTCCAGATCAAAGCGGATGCGCTGAAAGAACCAGCCGTCGGCGGGGTCCGTGTGTTGCTGCGCCTGCAGGATGCTCGCGCCGTGGTCGTACAAGAGCGCCGATAGAGCAGCAACGAGTCCTTTGCGGTCGGGGCAGGAAACCGAAAGTGTCGCAGTCGCGCTCATCTGCCTGCTCCGATGTCCTGTGAAATTGCTATGCAAGCCTGACGTGCAGTGCGGCCGCTACGCGTCGAGCGCTGCAGTGCGAAGCGCAGTGCTCGCGCGTGCAGGTCTTCTCTCGGCACGTCGATCCCCAACTCCGCCGCATGATGGTCGACGATACGCAGGTAGGTTTCCTGGTCGAAGGCGAAGAACGGCAAGAGCAGGCCAAAGCGATCGGAGAGTGAGATCTTCTCTTCGGTGGCCTCTGCCGGATGGAGCTCACCCTCGGGTCCGTACTCACTCGCGAGATTCTCGGACATGTGCTCCGGTAGGAGATGTCGCCGATTCGAAGTCGCCATGAGTATGACGTTTGGCGGACGAGCTTCGAGACCACCATCGAGCACAGCCTTGAGTTGCTTGTACGAGGCATCGCCCTCCTCGAAGCTCAGGTCGTCGCAGAACAGCGCCATCTTCTCTTCGCGTTCCCGCAGCACGGCAAACAGATCGGGCAGTTCCATGAGATCGTCCCGTCGTACTTCGACCAGCCGCAGATCCTTGGGACCGAATTCCCCGAGCAGGCCGCGCGCGGCCGAAGACTTGCCGGTTCCCCGCTCGCCGTACAGGAGAACGTCGAGCGCAGGCTCACCGCGCACGAACGCTGCAGCATTGGCCCGGAGCCGTGCTACGGAACGCTCGACACCGATCAAACCGCCAAGCGGATAGACATCGGGATTGGCGATCGGCCGCAGGCGGCCCTGACGCCAGCGATAAGCCCACACATCGCCGGAGTCGGGTGCGATCGGCTCGGGCGCCCGTTGCTCGAGCAGACGTTCCGCCAACTCGAGCACTCGCTCCGCCTTCGGTCGCAGACTATTCCAGCTCTCGTCGCTCACGCGTCACAGCTTGAGCCGATTGCGCGTACCGGATCCGCGCGGGATCAGAAGCCCGACCATCATGCCGAAGACGATGATCAGCGCGCCGGTCGCCAGACTCTTCCAGGCACTGGACCAGGTGAGCTCGTTGACCTCGATCTCGAGCGAGGCGTTCTTCTCGCGCAACTCATCCATTTCCTGGAGGATGCTGGCCTGCTCCGCGAGCTTCTTCTCGAACTCCTCCGCTTGCGCGGTGATCTTGGTGAGCTTCGCCTGCACGACCGGCAAAGTGACGCTCGCGGGCGGATCGCCGGTCACGTAGCCCTTCGGCACCCAGCCTTCTTTGCCTCGAGGCGAGCGCACGCGCGTCCACTTCTCTTCCTCGCCGAGTTTCGCTACTTCGGCACCCGAGGTCAGAAGCTCGGTGATCTTGAACTCCAGGCCTGGACCCGCGCGCATATTCACGCGGATCTCGTCGCGAATGTAGGCAACCGCACCCACTTGGAACGGCCAAGTGAGACCGAGCCCGATCAGGGCTGCAATCGCGAGTGTGTGAGGAGTGCTGGGGTTGCGCACGGCGGACTCTCTAGCGCGTGGCCAACGCCCATTCCAGGGCTTGGCTTCGTTTGGAAAACTCGAGCCGACGAACGCGTTGAGTGCGCCTCGCTCGCTTGTGCATGATAGCCGTTCACGGGGACGCGGTCCGGCCTTTTCCCGCAACTGTTCGGTTGTGGTCAGAAGAAGAGGCGCGACCAGAACAAGGCCGCGCCAATCCCGACCCCGTCTGCAGCCAGGCATGCTGCAACCGTGTGCCGTGCAGCGCGCACTCGCACGCTCCCGAAGTACAGCGCGACCACGTAGAAGGTCGTCTCGGTGCTGCCGTTCATCACCGAGACCAGAAAGCCCACAAACGAGTCGGGACCGTGAATACTCATGGTCTCCGTCATGATCCCCATCGCCCCACTACCCGAGAGCGGACGGATCAGCGCCATTGGCAGGGCTTCTGCGGGAAAACCGATCAGCGAGGTCATCGGTGCAACCCAGGCGGTCAGGGTGTCGAGGCCACCGGATGCGCGAAACAGACCCACCGCGACGAGAATCGCGACCAGGAACGGAATGATCATGACCGCGATGTCGAAACCTTCCCGCGCGCCCGCGATGAAGGACTCGTACACTTTTACGCGTTTGCAGAAACCCAACAACACGATCGACGCCATCAAGAGCGGCAGGAGCCAGGCGTCGATCACCGTCTTGAAAGTATCGAGGAAGCTCAGGTCGGGCAGATTCCAGACGAAGCGGGCGAGGAAGAGCAGAAGTGCTGCGCCGATCGCCCCGCTGACCAGCGAGCGAATGGGGTCAAAGGGAACGCGCATCGAGGCGATCTCCTCGGCTTCATCCATTCCCTTGATGCCATCGGAGAGAGAAGCTTCCTGCTCGGGTTCGGGCTCTGTATTCGCGTAGTTCTCCATCGCGAACGCCTTGCGCTTCTCGAGCATCTTGGCCACGAGGACGGCCGTGATCGTCGAACAGATCGTGGCCAGGAGTGACGGAAAGAAGATGCCGCCGGCGTTGTTCGACTCCATGGACGCTCGGATCGCGATCACGCCCAGCGGAAGTACCGCCACGCCAGAGGTGTTCATCGCCAGAAACAGTGCCATGGAGTTGGTCGAGACTCCCTTGATCGGATTCAGGCGGTCGAGTTCCTGCATCGCCTTCAACCCGAAAGGCGTGGCCGCGTTGCCCAGGCCCAGCATATTGGCGGTGATGTTCATGATCATTGCGCTGAGAGCGGGATGACCGTCGGGTATCTCTGGGAACAGGCGGCGCATGACCGGTGCGAGAGCGCGCGCGAGCGACGCCATCAGTCCGGCATCGCGCAGGATGCGCATGAAGCCCAGCCACAGGGCCATCGCCCCGATCAATCCGATGGAGATGTTCACCGCGGCCTTGGCTGACTCCGGCCAGGCCTCGTTGAGCAGATGTGTATTGCCCTGCCAGGCCGCGAAGAGCACGGCGCCCGCGACGAGAAACACGAAGATCCCGTTCAACACGCTGACGGCTCCATCCGGGGGGGATGGGGTGATCTCGATTCGTTAGCGGGGGAACGCGTCGGGCAGACCCCCATCGACGGGAAGTACCGCTCCGGTCGTGGGTGTCTGCTGCGTCGCGAAGAATACGACAGCCTGTCCAACGTGCTCGGCCGTAACGCGCGCCTTGAGCAGGTTGCGATTGCGATAGAAGTCTTCGAGTTCGGAAGGTTCCAGCCCTCGCGCCGCGGCGCGACCCGGGCCCACGGTCTGCCAGAGACCGGACGGATTGTCGCCTTCGCCAAACACCGCATCGGCGTTGACCATATTGACGCGGATCTGCGCATCGGCGCCTTCGAGCGCCGCGACTCGTCCGAGTTGATGTCCGCCCGCCTTGCTCGCGCTGTACGCGCCGAACTCCGCACCCGGCGCAAACACGTTCTTGGTCGAGATCATCACGATATTGCCGCCGGTACCCTGGCGCTTGAGGTGCGCGATGGCTTCGCGCAAGGTGAGGAACGCGCCGTTCAGATTGACGCCGACCGCGCGTTCGAAGTCGCGGAGTTCCAGTTGATCGAGTGCGCCGACCTGAGCCACGCCCGCGTTGACCACCGCGATATCGACGCCGCCGAAGAGCTCCGTCGCGGCGCGGAACGCGTCACGCATATCGACCTCATCAGTGACGTCGGCCTGAACGGTCTCGAGTGCATCGGAGTCGAGCCGGGCTGCAACCGCCTCGAGCCCGTCGGCATTCAGATCCACGAGCACCACATTCGCCCCCGCATCGAGCAGCTTGCGCGCAATGCCCTCGCCGATGGCCCCAGCGCCGCCGGTCACCAGCGCCACCTGCCCGCCCAGGGGCAGCGTCTTGCGATTGCCCAGCTTCGCCTGTTCCAGACTCCAGTACTCCATGTCGAACAGATCGCCTTCGGACAGACCTTCGTAGTGGCCGATACTCGCCGCCCAGATGCGCGTGCGCACGGTGTGCTCGGCGATATCGGCAGCGATCCTGGCCGCTTTGCGAGTTTCCCCGATTGCGAAAAGCCCGAGGCCGGGCAGGATCACCACGCGAGGCGTGGAATCGAGTGGTCTGCGCTCGACGCCCTTGGCTGCGACGTTGCGCTCGAAGTACTCGCGGTATTCCTCGCGATAGGCGGCGATCTCCTGTACGAGGCGCTCGGCGAGTGCGTCGAGGTTCGCATAAGGAGGCCGGTCCACGAACAGATAGGCGCTCTTCGTTCGAATCACGTGATCGGGCGTGATCGGAGCCGCGGTGGCCAGATATGGAGCAATCTCGGAAGCCGCGAGGTGCAGGATTTCATCGGACGATCGGTGCTCGACCACCCAGCGCTTCCAGGGTTGATCGGGATTGCCACTGGGCTCCGCGAGTGCGCCGCGCAATACGTGCGCCACTTCGCCGACGTCGCGCATCGCCATGACCGGGCGCGCGTCGAGCATCCGACGACCCTCGATCTGCGTCCGAATCATGGCCTCGGCCAGTTCCACGAGTTCGACGTGGCGCTCGTAACTGGTGCGGGCGTCATCGCCAAACGTGAACAGACCGTGCTTCTCGAGCACCAGGCCCTCGATGTCGGGCTGCTTCTCGTAGATCTCCGCGGCGAGGATTGCGAGTTCGAAACCCGGCATCACGTAGGGAACCCAGGCGATGCGGTCCCCGTAGAGTGCGCGCACTCGCGTCTCGCCATCCGGCTGGTTCGTGAGCGCGAGGATTGCGTCGGCGTGAGTGTGATCGATGAAGCGATGCGGCAGAAATGCGTGGAGGAGCGTCTCGACGCTGGGATTCGGCGCGCTCGGATCGAGGAGATTCGCGCGCACCTGCGCGACCATGTCTTCATCGGAGAGTTCTTCGAGACGGCGAAGTTCCAGGAGAGGCGCGAGTTGTACGGCGGGCAGTCCCGCGGGCTCGATTTCGCCCAGATCCCAACCACTGCCCTTGATGTGCAGTACATCGATCTCGTCGCCAAACAGGTCGTGTGCGCGCGCCTTGACCGATGTATTGCCACCGCCGTGTAATACGAGATCCGGCTCGGCACCGATCAGACGAGAGGTGTAGGCGCGCAGCGCGACTAGCTTCCTCGCGGCAGAAAACCGGTCAACAAATTCATCGGCTTCGGTCTGGTTCCAGCGGCTCTCCATGACTACAACGTAGCAGGATCGACGCTCAGCTCACGTAGGCGATCCAGAAGCCCAACCCGCCGAGCGCCACCCAGCTCAGGCGACGAAAGCGCATCGGATCAATGCGACGGGCAAGTGCAATGCCCAGAAGTGAACCGACTAGAACAGGCACGACCGATAGCGCCGCTGCTCGCCAGACTTCCGACGGAAACATGCCCTGTGACCAGGCTCCGGGTATGCGAATCGATACCGTACACAGTAGAAGGACGTACAGCGTCGCCTTCAGCGATTCGGGCGAACCGGGATAGCGGTAGATGTGTGCGACCAGCGGGGGCCCGCCGGTGTTGAACAGGCCGTTGAGCAAACCCGACATGGCTCCCGCCGGTATGTCCCATTGCGGCGATTCGGCGGGTTTCGGACGCCACGGCGACAGATTCCAGCCCGCTATGGCCACGATCACCACGCCGAGCAGACGCTGCAACAGGCGCAGATCGAGCTGTTGGAACAGCCACAGTCCGGTGGCCACACCGAAAACCGTACCCATCAGGACCCGGCGGACCAGAGGCCAGCGAATGTGATCCCGCAGCGCCCATGCGCCACTCGAGGTCTGGACGAAACCCGCCAGATTGACCACGCCGGCCGCAAACCAGACGCCTACGGTGAGACTGAGGCCGCTCATGGCGATGATCCCGAAGCCAAAACCCAGAAATCCCTGTACGACAGCGGCGACGAAGAGAATCGAGGGCGTCAGGAGCGCTTCCACCGCCGTAGGATAGCTCGATATTGGCGCTTGCTCCGCCCATCGACGACCGATACCCTCGGTATAGGTATACCGGTGCATTCCGCCTCACGTGGGGCATCGGTCCGGAACTTCCGTCGATCGGGCGGGCGGAGTCCGGAGCGGGATCTGGGTCCCGCGCTGTCGAATACGCCGCGGAAGGAGGTGGTCAGAACGTGAATTTATCGAACACAGTGACAGAGGTGGTGACCATCTAGGTCCGCATGAATCCCAAAGGTGGGACAGCCTGGATGCCCAGGCACCACCGAACCCCGAGGCTCCGCTCCGTCACTGAGCGGGCGACCGCACCGACGGTTGCAGCACCCTCGGGGTTTTCTATTACCTGCATCCCGGACCAAAACGTCCGAAACTGTTTTCCGGCGGCGTTCTGCCAGTCGGAGTGTCTGCGCCCGGAAATCCCACCAGGTCGCGCCGTAAGAGCGCGGAGACGTGCCATCGCAGCGGCGGCCTGTTGAAATTTTCGAGCTGGAAATGGAAGGGGAATCCTTGGAGTTCGAGAGCCGATGCCGCACGCTCCTGGAGCGTCGTCGCACCGAAGCCTTCGGTGTGAGCTTCCATCTGGCATCCACCGAGCCGCAGATGCTGCTCTCGTCGTACGCGAGTGCACACCACGCGCTCGCGCTGTTCCATCTGGACCGCGACCTCGCGCTGAACGAACTGCGCGCGTTGTATGCCGCCTGCCAGCACGACGATGGCCGACTGGCACTGGAGCGCGCTTGCAGCGATGACGATCGCGAGGCGCGCATTGCCCAGTTGGGCCCGATCTACGATGACGAGCGCTCTGCCCTGGTCGGTCCACCGGTCGCCGCCTTCGTGGCCGCTCAGTTCGCCCTGCAGTGCGGCGAACAGGCACGCGACCTGCTCGAGTGCGCTACGCGACACCTCGACTCCATCTGGGGCGAGCGACTCCCGCCCGACACACCTCTGCCCGTCATCTTGCACCCCCTGGAGTCCGGCGCTCCGGGTAGTCCGTTGTTCGACTCGATGATCGAAGCGGAAGACCTCGAAGAGTGGCGCGATGAAGCGGTGAACCTCGTGCGATCGGCCATCGCGTGTCAGCTCGATCCCGAGCGCGCACTGCGCGCAGGTCATCCGTTCGTGGTCGAGGACCCGACCTTCTGCGGCTGGCTTCTGATCGCGCTCGAAGAGGCGTCACTGGCGTGGAAGAAGCTGGGAGATGGCGCGACCGAACAGAAGATGCGCATTCGCAGCGAGATGATCGCCAACGGAATTGCCAACCGACTGTGGTGGGATCAGGAAGAGATCTACAGCGGGTTCGATCGCCAGCGCGACACCGGTCTGCGTGTCGTTACCGCCGGTGGCCTGATTCCGATGGCCTCCAGGCTCCTGCAACAGGAGGGCAGCGCACGGCGCGCGATGGGGCGCTACCTGAGACCGAGCGCTTCGCCTCTCTGGGGCAAGCACGGCATCTCGTACAACCCGATCGCGAGCGACAGCGACGACGCCGATGCAGCCGCCAGCGAGATCCCGTGGCGCGGCAATGCGATTTCTCCGCTTTCTCACGGCTGGGCACACCTGGCGCTCTTGCGAGCCGATCGGACCAGCGACGCGCGCACCGCACGCGAACAGATCGAGGACCTGGCCCTCGCACAGGGCTTTCACGAGTTCTACGACGCACTGAGCGGAGACCCTCGTCTGAGTAACGGCAGCGACGGATTTACCGCCGCGGTGATCGGACTCGAGATGCGTTCGCGCGAGGAAGCGGAATAGCGAAAACTGATAGAATTCCCGCATGGGATTCTACGAACGACGCATCTTCCCGCACATCCTCGACGCCGCGATGCGGGGCATGAATGACCTGCGCGCCGAAACGCTGGCACTGGCTCGCGGCGACGTGCTGGAGATCGGCTTCGGAACGGGACTGAATCTGAAGTACTACCCCGATACGGTAGGATCATTGTCCGCACTCGACCCGATGGATGCGCTGGAAGAGGTGGTTGAAAAACGCATCGAGGCAGCGGGTTTTCCTGTAGAGCGCCACGCGCTTCCGGCCGATCGGCACCTACCCTACGATGACGCCCGTTTCGACACGGTCGCCGTTACCTGGACGCTGTGCACGATTCCCGACCCGGTCGCTGCGCTGCTGGAAATGCGACGCGTGCTGAAACCGGAAGGCCAGATGCTCTTTGTCGAGCACGGCCGCAGCGACGACGACGCCGTCGCGCGCTGGCAGGATCGCCTCAACCCGATCCAGAAGGTCATCGGCTGCGGCTGCAATCTGAACCGTGCCATCGACGCAGTGATCGAGAAATCGGGCTTTCGGCTGCAGCACCTGGAGCGCTTCGAGCGCGAAAAGACACCGCGAATCCTGGGATCCATGTACCGGGGTGTCGCCGGTCATTAGACGGGATCTCTCACCCGGTCGCCGCGGGATACCCGCTTGTAGGTGAGCTGTGCTCGCGGTATGATTGTTTCGATATGAGGAACATCGTTCCACTATATGAAACATCCCGAAAGTCGCTCCTGTGAGCGCACTGGGCACCGTCGAGAAGGCCCTCGACATCCTCCAGCATCTCCACAGCGCCGGTGCACCCCGGGGGGTGAGCGAGATCGGGCGGGCTCTGGATCTGCCCAAGGCGACCGCCCATCGCCTTCTTGCGGCGCTGGGACGACGCGGCATGGTCGAGCGCAGCGCGGACGGGCGCTATCGACCCGGCATCGCCCTGGTCGCGCTGGGGGTCGGCATCCTGGAACGGGAACCAGTCGTCAGCGCCGCCGAGCCGGTGATGGAAGAGCTGGCCGAAACACTGGAGCAGACCATCTTCCTGGCGGGCGCGCGCGGTTCGCGCCTGTACGTGTTGGCCAAGCGCGAGGGCAGCGGCTTCCTGCGCGCCGCACCGCGCGTTGGCGAACGCATTCCAGTGCACGCGACCGCGATCGGCAAGCTGTACATGGCGTTCGCTCCTGAACAGGTCACCGACCCCGGCGCCGCGGCCCAGCGTTTCACCGACGCGACTCTTTCGCCCACGGCGCTCGAACGCGAACTCGCGACGATTCGCGCCGAAGCCCTGGCCGAGAACCACGATGAGTGGATCGAAGGTCTCTCCGGTGTCGCAGCACCGATCCGTCTGCGCGAACGCATCGCGGGCGCGATCGCGGTCACGGGACCGAGCGCGCGCTTCGAACCAGCGCAGCGTGCACGAATCCGCGAGCAGATCTCACGCGCTGCACGGCAGATTGGCGAACGCCTCGCGGGTGGACCGGGTGAGAATGGAGGAAACGAACAATGAAGATCTGGATCGACGGTCGCATCGTCGGCCCCGAAGAGGCGCACATCCCCGTCACGGATCACGGGCTGCTCTACGGAGACGGTGTATTCGAGGGAATCCGCGTGTATGGGGGCAAGGTCTTTCGTCTGGATCGGCATCTAGCGCGTCTGCAGTTTTCCGCGAGTGCAATCGGACTCGCGATCCCCGGTGGAATCGATCGGGTGCGTGCAGTCGTACACGAAACGGCGGCGGCCTTTGGCAGCCACGAGTCCTACATCCGTCTATTGCTCACCCGCGGTGACGGTACGATCGGTGTCGACCCCACGCGTTGTCCGGAACCGCGACTGATCTGTATCTGCTGTGATGCAGAGCTATACGATCCCGAGCACCTGGCCCAGGGTCTGACACTGGTCACATCGAGTCTGCGCCGGCCTGCACTCGACGCACTCGACCCCCGGGTCAAGAGCTTGAACTACCTGAACAGCGTCATGGCCAAACGCGAGGCGAAACTTCGCGGCGCCGACGAAGGACTGCTCTTGAACGCCGCCGGGCTGGTGGCGGAAGCGACGGTCGCGAACATCTTCATCCATCGCAAAGGAGCCCTGCGCACACCGCCGACCTGCGACGGTGCGCTGGAAGGCATCACGCGCGAGACCGTGATCGAACTGGCCGGTGGACTGGGAATTCCCGCACATGAGCAGTCGCTGTCGCGCATGGACCTGCTGAGCGCAGACGAGATCTTCCTGACGGGCACGGGCGCCCGCATTGTACCCGTGCGCAGCTTCGACTCTCAGGACATCGGTACCGAGGTGCCGGGTCCGGTCACCAGCAAGCTCATGGCTGCGTTCGACGAACTCGTGGAAAGAATTTGAATTCGGCTCGGTTCAGTCTTTCGACCTGATCCACGGGAGCATCGAGTGGTGCTCGAGCTGTTCGTCACCATAGGCGTAGCGGGAACCAACGACGCAGGCCCGGCGAGCATCACACCCGCGTGTACAGGGGGGATGCGAGGTCTTGCTGCGCGTACACACCCACAGGTCGATACCGTTGGCGGAAATGGCGCCTCCGTGGCAGGCCGTTGCACACGGGGCCGGGCAGTCGACGCAGGGCTCGAAGTCGCTGTGGCCGGAATCTCCGGATCCAGAACGAGGAGTTTCCTCACTCAGGAAGAACACCGCGCGCATCGCCAGCCAGGGACCAAACTCGGGGTGGATCAAGAGACCCAGTCGGCCAGGCGTGCCAAAACCGGCGCGCGAACCGAGCTTCTGCAGCGGCAGGTACGCGCCATCCCGCTTCGCGGTGTAGGAAGCGATGTCGATCACCGCAGGAAAATCGCGGCGGATTTCGACGAAACTCCGCTGTGCAAAGCGATCGAGCGGATCTTCATCCAGTTCCGCTTCCGGCGAGACGCGAAAGCGCTCCCAGAAGCCTCGGCCAGCGTGACCGACGATCAATACCGAACAGATGTCTGGAGAGATCTCGGATGCCCGCCACGCGGGAGGCGCGATCGAGTCGTAGAGTTCGCGTGGCAGTGAGCCCGTGATATTGAAACCCCTGGCCGCAAGTTCGACTTCCAGGGGTCGCGACATCAAGCTCCGCTCTCGAAGCGATCTCCGGGTTTCAAACCGACACGCGCGATCCATTCCTGCGCTGCTTCCTTTTTCCCGTCCGCGCGCACACGGCCCACGCACAAGGTTCCACCCACGAGTGCGATCCGCATTCCAGACTCGCTCACGGACACGAGGCTGCCGGGCGAACCCGCTTCCTCCGCTATGAGCGACACATCGAACAGACGCACGATCTCGGCTTTTTGGCGCAAGAAGGCTCCCGGCTGGGGATCGCAAGCGCGCACGAGCCGATCAATCTCGATCGCCGGTCTTTTCAGGTCGATGGCCGCTACCTCGTCGTCGACCATCGGCTGCTCACTGGCCTGGCCCTCGTCCTGTTTCTGCGGCTCAGCCGTACCCGAATCGACCCGTCGTACCGCTTCGAGCGTGGCGGCCACACCGGCGGGGTGGAGCTTCTTGAAGAAGAGCGTGCCCGTAGTTTCATTCGGGTCGAGCGCAATCCCGCCGTGTTGCACGACGATCGGTCCCGTGTCCGCACCTTGATCGGGTACGAAAATCGAGACGCCGGTTTCTTCGACACCTTCGATGATCTGCCACTGCATGGCAGCACCGCCCCGGTACTTCGGCAACAAGGAGGGGTGGAAGCAGAGACTCTTGTGAACCGGTGCGTCCACGATCTCCGGCGGCAGAAAAACCTGCACGGAGGCGAGCACGTTCAACTGAGCATCGAGCTCGCGATACGCCTCGAGTGCGGCGGGTATGGCCGCTCCTGTCTTCTTGCGGTAGTAGCGCCGGCGAACCAGTGGAATGCCGAGTTCACTCGCACGCTCCGCCAGTGGGTCGGGCCGGCCAGCTTCGGGCGGAGCAAAAACACCAACCACTTCGTGACCCGCTTCTAGCAGTCCGCTGAGACAATCGAGACCAAACTGAGCCTGACCAAAGAGAGCGATTCGCAGTGTCATAAACGCAGACTACACCGGAAGACGGCTCTCGGTCTCGGCCAGAGATTGAGCTGGCGCTCCCGGCCTTATCTGGGTGCATGCGTCGATGGCATTCCACTCACCTTTTCTACGGCTTCTCACCGATACGACGGGAGTACACCCCACTCAATTAGGTGCCCCTTCCATGAATGGCTCCCAGGACGCTTCCGGATCGTACAAGCAGGAGTTGCACTTCCTGCTGCTCAGAGGATTCGAATCCGCGCTCAGCGTGCGAGAATTGCGCGTGCGCTCGGATGGCAGCCTGCACGAGATGGCTGAAGATGCAGCGTCCTTCGCCGAGAGCCTTTGCCCCGGCCAGATCAAGGTCCGCGTATCGGCACCGGGCGGACGCCGCCAGGGACGTAGCGTCGTAGAGGTTCTGGTTGCTGATCAGCCGTTCCTGGTCGACACGATCCGACTCGCCCTGGAGCGGCTCGGATTGCGCGAGAAACTGCTACTGCATCCCCTGCTCGCGGTCGAGCGAGATGAAGATGGAAGCATCGCGCGTTGCGGCCGAACTGACGTAACTCAGACACGCGAGTCTTTCGTATACGCAGAGCTTCCGCTGATCGACGATCAGGCACGTCGCGAAGTCCTGCGATCCGAACTCGAAGAGGTCATCTCCGAAGCGCGAAGCGTCGTCAGCGATCACCAGTCGATGCTGGAACGACTTCGCCACCACGTGACTGACATCCAGGCCATATCCGATCACGTAGAGGGGGGTGCTGAGCGGACCGCCAATATCGCCGCTTTCCTGGAATGGCTCGGTCGTGACAACTTCGTGTTCTTCGGCTACCGCAGCTATCACGCGCGCCGTCAACAGGACAGCTGGCAAGTTGAACTGGACGAAGACTCTGGCCTGGGCGTACTGCGCTCTGGCGAAGGATCTCGTTTCGCCAATGTGACGAGCGGTGACACACTGCCCGTCCTCGTGCGCACGCGATTGGCTGATCCGCGCTTCGTATTTTTGGACAAGGCGCGCACCGAGTCGCGTATTCACCGAAACGGCCGACTGGACAGCGTCAGCATCAAGATTTTCGACGATCAAGGCCAGGTGACCGGTTTCGCTCGATTCGTCGGCCTGTTGACGCATCTGGCGATTCGCACGCGTCCGTCACAGGTGCCACTGCTCGAACAGCGACGGCAACGCGTTCTCGAGAACATCGAAGCAGAGCCAGGTTCGCATACATACAAGGCGGCGACCGAGGCGTTCGATGCTCTTCCGATCGAGTTTCTTTTCCCCGCCGACATCGCTGACACTACGAGAGCAGTACGCCGGATCCTGAACTCCGCAGACCATCGACAGGTCGAGACACTGGTCGTTCCCGATCCACTGAACTCATCGTTTTTCGTTTCGGTCATCTTGCCGCGACCGCTCTACGATGAGCACCTGCGTATCGAACTCGAATCACTGATGACCGAGAGCTATGGCGCAGGTTTCGTCGACCATCGCTCCTCCTTTCTCGACGATGAAGTCGCGCTGATCCACTTCTTCTGCACCTGTCCAGAAGATGTCGACCTGGAATTGCTCGAGGGTTTAGAAGGCGAAGCCGCTTCTCGGGTCACGAGTTGGGAAGAGCGTTTCGAACAGGCCCTGTTCGAGATGCACGAAGCCAGCGAGAGCCGTCGTCTGATCCAGTCCTACTGCGAAGCTCTTCCTGAGGAGTACCGGGCAGCTACGCACCCGTCCGAGGCAGCGCGCGATATCGACTGTCTGGAACGCGTCAGCCACACTGGCGTTGCAGACCTGCGTATGGAGTGGCACGAGGCGGAGGGCGATTCCGAACGCTACCGGCTGAAGCTCTTCCAGAACGATCGGCCCTACCTGACCGATCTGCTGCCGGTACTCGATCACCTGGATCTGCGCGCGATCGATGCATCCCTTACGCCGATCCCCTGTGCGGACGGTTCGACTCGCTGGATCGTCACGTTTCGCCTCGAAGGCCTCGGCGTCGAAGAGGAAGATCGCCTGGACGCCGAGGCTCGGGTGCTCGACGGATTATGCACGGTCTTCCGCGGGCAGGTAGAAAACGACGCGCTCAATCGGCTGATACTCTCAGTGGGACTCGATTGGCAACTCATCGACATGCTGCGCGCGTACCTGGCCTTCGCAGCACAACTAGGCCTCGGTCCAACCAAGAAGTACGCGGCACAAGTACTGGCCCGTTACCCCAAAGCCACCCGCGCACTCGCAGAACTCTTCGTGACACGTTTCGATCCCTCGTTCGGCGACTCGCGAGATGCTGGGTTCCAGCACTGGGACGAGGAACTGGAGCGCGAACGAGGAGAAATCGGGACCGCAGCTGAAGATGGAGTCTTCTCGTTGCTATCGATGTTGGTGCATGCCACCGCGAGACACTCGTTCTACCAGGAGTGCGAAGCCGACCAGGTGCATGAGCTCGCCTTCAAGATCGACAGTTCACAGATCGATTCCATGCCGCGACCCCGACCGTTTGCGGAAATCTTCGTGCACTCCACGGAATTCTTCGGCGTACATCTGCGAGGCGGGCGAGTTGCCCGCGGCGGACTGCGCTGGAGCGACCGACTGCACGATGTGCGAACAGAGGTATTGGGTCTGATGAAGACTCAGATGGTCAAGAACGGCCTGATCGTACCCGTGGGCTCAAAAGGTGGTTTCGCGTTGCGGCGCAGCTTTGACGATCCGGCGGAGGCACGCGCACACGCCGATCGTCAGTACCGACGCTTCACGAGGCGGCTACTGCTCCTGACCGACAACATCGTTGCCGGCGAAGCGCGAGGGCCGGATAACGTGGTACGCCACGACGGCGACGATCCGTACCTCGTCGTGGCTGCCGACAAGGGCACTGCTCATCTTTCCGATGTGGCCAATGGCGTCGCCGAAGAGCTGGATTTCTGGCTAGGCGACGCCTTCGCCAGTGGAGGCAGCAGTGGCTATGACCACAAGGTGGAAGGCATCACTGCCTGGGGTGCATGGATCTGCGCTCAGCGTCATTTCCTGGAGATGGAGACGGACGTCGAGAAAGAAACCTTCACGGTGGCCGGCGTCGGTGACATGTCAGGGGACGTTTTTGGAAACGGTCTTCTATTCGCACGTCGCGGAAAGCTGCAGGCGGCGTTCAACCACATGCACATCTTCCTGGATCCCGACCCCGATCCAGAGACCTCCTGGGCGGAGCGCAAACGCCTGTTCGAACTACCGCGGTCGACATGGCAGGACTACGACTCTGGACTGATCAGCGCGGGTGGAGGAATCTACTCGCGCAACGCGCGCAGCATCGAGCTTTCGCCCGAAGTGCGTCAGGTGCTGGACGTGAGCGATGAGCACATGAGCGGAGATGAGCTGATCCGCGCCATCCTCAAGATGCCTGTCGATCTGCTCTGGAATGGTGGGATCGGAACTTATGTAAAGGCCTCCGCAGAGTCAGATGCCGACGTTGGAGATCGCGCGAATGAAAATGTGCGAATCAATGCCTGCGAACTGCGTGCGCGGGTCGTCGGCGAAGGTGGCAATCTCGGCTTCACTCAGTTGGCCCGGGTCGAGTACGCCTCGTGCGGTGGGCGTGTGAACACTGACGCGATCGACAATTCCGGTGGCGTCGACCTGTCGGACCACGAAGTCAATTTCAAGATCCTCGTAGCACGCAGCTGTGGAGAGGGTCGTATGAGTCTCGAAGAGCGCAACGAGATCCTATCGAGTTGCGTGAAAGACGCGGATCGCGTGGTGCTGGAGCACAGCCTCTGGCAAAGCCGTTGCCTATCGATGGACCAGGTGCGCAGCTGGCGAGACCCGGAGCGCATAGCCCTCGCGAGCGACTTCCTGGTCGAGAACGCCGATCTCGATCTGGCAATCGAGTTCCTGCCCGATCGCGACACAATGCGTACCCGCGCGACTCAGTCCCGCACACGAGCCGCCTATACACGACCCGAACTCGCGGTCTTGCTCGGTTACACGAAGATGCTCTCGAAGCGGGCGCTCGTGGCGTCGGAAGTACCCGATCGCGAAATCCTGACCAGAACCTTCTACGAGTATTTTCCCGGGAAATTGCGCGAACACATGGGTGAAGAAGTCGATGCGCACCCGTTGCGTCGGGAGATCACCGCTACCGTTTTGACCAATCGCGTGATCGATCGGGCCGGAGTCACCTTGATTCCCGAACTCGTGCGCAGTCTCAGTGTGGATCCAGCAGAGGTGATCGCGGCCTACCATCTGGCCGATACGATCCTGGGTGCCGAGCCTCTGCGCGAGCAGATCGAAGCGCTGCAACTGCCCGAAGGTCTGCGATTGCGCGCCTGGCTTCGGCTGGAGGAGGCGATGCGGCTCGCAACGACGGTCTGTCTCGGGCTCGAGCGACGCGACCTGCTCAAACAGGAGAATCTGCCGCAGTGGGTCGAGCACACCCGCGAGCTTCTGGGGCTGGTGCCCGATTGCCTCTCGACCAGCGATGCAACACTCCTGGAATCCAAGTCGGATTCGCTGGTTCAGCGCGGCCTGGAGGCTGGTCTCGCCCATTCGATCGAAGTCCTGCCAGGCGTGGTGCGCTGCTTCGAGGCCGTCTCGTTGGCGATGCAAAGCGGCGCTGACCTGCAGGAAACGGTACAACTCCACTCACACGTCGGGGAAATCACCCGGATCAGCTGGTTGCTCGAGCACCTGACCGGGATCGATCTGGGCGACGGCTGGACGCGCATGTGCGCCGAAGCCCTGTATCTGGAGATGCTGGAGACGCAGAGCGGGCTCACGGCCGGGCTGATCGACGGAGGCGAACCCGCGGCGTTTGAGCAGTCGATCCAGGGCCGCCTGCGACAGATCGAGGATGCGATCTCGCTGATCGAGGCCGAAGGCTGCGCCCTGGCTCCGCTGGTTGTCCTCTCGCAGCAGATTCGCCGCCTGTGCTAGCTTGCGCGGCGGAGAGATGCCGGAGTGGTTGAACGGGGCGGTCTCGAAAACCGTTGAGGGTTCACGCCCTCCGGGGGTTCGAATCCCCCTCTCTCCGCCAGGATCTCGGCGGAGGCGCCGTTATTAGCCGCTCAGGGCCTCGTACTTGGAGCGGATTGCCCTGAACAGGGTCTCGAAGCGCTCTCGACTGGCCTCGGGGACCACGGCCTCGGGGCTCTGTGACATGGCGCGCAGGAAGACCCGCGCGACCTTCTCGCGCGAGAATTCCAGCCCGTGCTCTTCGAGCGCGTTCTGATAGCGCCGCACGATGTACGGCTCGGAATCGTCGATGACCATCTCCCGGCCCCGGAGGTCGGCCTTGTAGGCGTTGCGCACAAGCTGGTCGTAGATGCCCGGCTCGAGCAGATCCTCGACTTCAGCGCTGAAGCCGGGAGTGTTGCTACCGGGGTCCCCGATGAAGATGACGTTATTGTCCGGGATCAGGCCCGCCGTAGTCGGGTCCTTCAATAGATCGGGGCAAGGATGCTCTGATCGCAGTACGAGCGCACCGCCCATTTTCGGCGACAGGAGCGCCATCATGTACAGAACCTCGGTCGTTCCCCCGGCGGGATAGATCGCGAGCTTGCTGGGCAGCCCCGTTCCACCGCGCTCGCGAATCAGGTTCGAGATTCCGCGCAGGTACCAAAGGTCCGAGACCTCCGCGACCACGAGACCGCAGCCGCCGTCCAGGAGCTTGGAGGAAACCTCCGCGCCCAGGGCGTGCATGACGGGAAAAACGGTCTTCTGATCACCGGACAGGTTATTGCTGACGGTCGTACCTCGATCCTCGCTGATGCTGACGGTCCGCACCTCGGCGAGATTGTCGGCTGGCACCATGAAGGGCGATTGGGTGGTTACGAGCACCTGGTTCTCGAAGTCATTCGCCAGATGATCGAGAAGATCGCGCTGTCCCAGCGGGTGCAGATGCATACCCGGTTCGTCGAGCAACATGATCCTATTGGTATTCACTCCCGTCTTCGAATCCGCTGCTGCGCACACGTAGAAAGAAAAGAACCAGCGGAAACCGCGACTGCGAGCACCGAGATTGATCTCCACGTCGTAAATGGAGTTCGGATCCGAAACCATTGTGTGGAAGTTGTCTCCGTCCAGATCGAAGCGGATTTTCAGCGCGCGATCCGACCAGAGTTCGCGCATCTTTCGGGTGATGACGCTTCCGGCCAGGCTCATCTGCTGGCGGCGCGCATTGGGATCGGCGGTCAGCAACTGATCGAGGCCGTGGGGATCGATCTCAGCGGCAATCAGCAGCTTTTCGAAGTACTCATCGCCGGGAAACGGAGTCTTGCTGGTCTGCCGGTCCATGAAAGCCGTGAGGTTCTGGTGTCCATTGATGTCTGGATACTCTTCCAGAAAGGAAAACGACGGCAGGTGTGAAAGGACCCACTCGCGCGCCACTTTGTCAGAGTCGCCACCATCGAGATCAGCGCTCGCTTCTTCGGACTGTGAGAACGTCTGCATAGCAGAGCCGCCGCTGAGCAGATCGTTGGTCACGCCTGCTGTGTGACCGTGCATCTTGCTCAGCAGTTCGTCCATGGTCGCCTCGGCAGCGACGGCGCTACCGGTTTCCGGAGCTGATTCCTCCCCGGGCATTCCGACTGGATTCATCGTCGATCCGGAATTGAAATCCGCTGTGGCCGCGACGGGCGCAGGAGATGCGGGCAGTGGTTCCGGCTCCTCGGACAGCCCCTCAAAATGCACCCAGGCATCCTGTTCGTACCCCCGCCCGACTTCCACCGTCTCGAGGTTGCGACCTCTGGGGAAGATTCGTGTGAGTTCTTCGCGTTCCGTATCGCTCAACGACCAGACGGTCCGAATCACGTCCATGCTGGGTTTGTATTGCGAGCGAGGTACGTCGGCCGGAAAGTCACAGATGAGCGAGAGAGGCTCGACGATGCTCGAAGCCTTCAACGTGCGCAGAGCCAGCAGAATATTGCTCTTGCCGCTTTCGTTGCGTCCGACCAGGATCGTGCGATGTCTTGTTTCGACCCAACCGCTGTCTTTGATGCTGCGGAAATTCGTAACGCGAAACTTCTCGAGCTTCATTCTGGACCCCTCACGTTGCTCTCGTGCGATTCCTCAAGGCGCTTCGGCCGTACGATCGCGCAAGTTGAGGGATTGCGTGAGATACGGCGGCAGCTGCGACACAGTCGCCAATGAGGAGATCGGCACCCGTCGAGCAATCTTGATCTACGTCCGCATACACACATCCCGAGTCATGAACGCACGTAGCCGCCAGCGTAGAATGGCCGGATGAGTCGACTGCGAATTCCGTACTCAGCTCGCCAGGCTGCGCTCCTGGCCACACTCGCCTGGGGAATGCTCGCATGTATCGGCCTTCGAGAACCGGACAGGGTCTTCGCGATCTCGTCTCAGCCGCGCGGCGGCTATCTGGAAGTCACATTCCAGACAGCCGATGGGCCGACTGGCTTCTACCTGCCTCCGACACGGATTTGTCGGGCGCTGTCAGAGGATCGGTCACCCGTCGCCTATTACCCGGGAAGTCCGTTGGGTCATCTGGAAGGTGCCGCGGGGCGTTGCACACCCGTCGGCAGCCTCTCGCTGGTTCGGCTGCGCGATGCTGGCCCCAGACCGCTCATCGATGACAGTCCGCTCGTGGCCTCCAGGCCAAACCCGCGACCGAACATCGCGTTTCACATCGTGCACCGCGATGCGGACGTGATCATGGCGCGCGGCCGCTTTCCACTGGCCCGACAACTGGGCTGGCTCGGACACGATCTGGTAGCAGTCGTTCCCGCAACCGATGTCTGCATACAGATGATGGCCAGCGGGCGAGCGACGATGGCGTTTCGCAAGTCCGGTTTGTCGGTGTTCCAGCTGAGTACGGGTTTGGGAGTGTGTCCAATCCTCGGCCTGGCCCAGCCCCTGCATCCGCATGACCTTCGCTGAGCTGGGCCGGCTTCACTCGCGATAGAAGTGCTGCAGGACTCCGAAGACTGGCTTGCGCCCTCCGCGGTCCGAGATCGTCCGTTGTTCCATCGGGAAACGGGTATGATGCGAATCCAGACTGCGGTGGACCCGGCACCCCGAAAGTCATTTTCCGGAATTGGAAATCCCAGATCTCCCGAGTAGAGGCATCGACATGAAGAGTTTTGAAGGCCGCGTCGCGGTCGTAACTGGTGGCGCGAGTGGAATCGGCAAGGGCATTGCGAACCAGTTGGCTGCACAGGGCATGAAGCTCGTGCTGGCCGACGTCGAGCGCGCTCCTCTGGATGAAGCAGTCGCCGATTTCACTGCGAAGGGATTTGAAGCGATCGGCGTCGAGTGCGATGTGTCGAAGCCCGAATCAGTCGAAGCGCTGGCCGGGCGGACCCTCGATGCCTACGGGGCCGTACACGTCTTGTGCAATAACGCGGGTGTCGCAGGTTCAGGCGGAAGCACAAGCTGGGAGCAGCCACTGGGCGAGTGGGAATGGGTCATGGGCGTGAACCTCTGGGGAGTCGTTCACGGTGTACGCAGTTTCCTGCCGCTCATGATCGAACAAGGCGACGAAGGACACGTGGTCAACACGGCTTCGATCGCGGGTCTCGTACAGGGATCCGGTATCTACGGCGTTACCAAGCACGCGGTCGTCGCGCTGTCGGAAAGCCTGTTCAACGAGCTGGGGAATCGCGACTCGAAGATCAAGGTATCGGTTCTGTGTCCCGGCTGGGTGAATACGCGCATCCTCGAGTCGGAGCGCAACCGTCCCGAAGCACCTCGCCCGGCCCCGAGTGAGGAGACTGAACAGCTTGCGCTGATGCGCAAGATCGTCGAGGGCATGCTCGCCAAGGGACTGGATCCCATTGAAGTCGGATCCATCGTGGTGGATGCGATTCGCAACGAGAGCTTCTACGTCCAGACCCATCCACACTGGATGAATATGATCGAGAGCCGTATGCAGAACATCGTCGAAGGCAAGGACCCGATCGGGGTACCACCGCCGGGCATGGAAGACCTGAAACTTCCGACCAGCGACTGACCTGCCGCGGGAAAACCCATTCCCGAAAACTAGAAGAGTGCGATCGGGTTGACGGGCGATGCAGTGCCGCGTTCGAGTACCAGAGGTGCGATGGTCAGCTGGAATTCTATGCGCTCTTCCTCTCGACAGACCCGAGCCAGATCGTCGAGCTGCAGATTGTCGATCAGATGCAGTCCCAGGATCGGAATCGCGATAGAGTGGATCGGCAGGCGAACTTCCGGGACACGCGATGGGATTACGTCGGTTACTCCGTCGCAGCCAAGGGCCGCGTCGACTCGTTTGCTTCGGGTGATCAGATTCAGCATTCCCAGCTGATCCTTCTCACCCCAGCGGCCCCAGTTCGACAAGGTCTTGTGGAATCTCGTGAGTTCCTGACGGCTCAGTGGAGGCGGAAGTTCGGCCATCGAGCAAGCATACCGCGAGGCTGGCGAGTCTGGAACACGAGCCGCTGACGCGAACCGGATTTCGTCGAAATTGAAATCCTCGCTCGTCGGGAATATGGTTGACGAGTTCATTGCGTCCATTCACCCAATCACCCATTCGAGGCCCCCATGTCCCCCAGGATCGAGTTCTTCTTCGACTATGGAAGTCCGTACAGCTATCTGGCGGACACCCAACTGGCCGACCTGTGCGAACGCACGGGTGCCGCGATCAAATACCGGCCCATGCTTCTGGGTGGCGTGTTCAAGGCCACGGGGAACCAGTCTCCAGCCATGGAAACGGTGCAGAATAAGCTCCGCTACTTCGGTGCAGAGACCCGACGCTGGGTGGAACACTACGGGGTGCCGTTCAACAGCAATCCGAATTTTCCGATCAACACGCTTCTGGCCATGCGCACGTGTGTGGCAGCTCAACACGAAGGCGTGTTCCAGGAGTTCCACGGGGCCGTCTACCCCGCTTTCTGGGTCGACGGTCAGAACATGGGCGATCCCGAAGTCATCGCCGGTGTACTCGATCGGGCCGGGCTCGATGCCAAGCGACTGCTCGAGCGTTCGAGCGAGGCCGAGATCAAGAACGAGTTGCGCAGCAATACCGAAGAAGCGGTGGAACGCGGCGCGTTCGGCGCCCCGACGTTCTTCGTCGGCGATGAAATGTTCTTCGGCGCAGATCGACTCATGTTCGTGGAAAAGGCCGCCCGGAAACAAGGCTGATGGCCGATCAGAAGGCAGCAGTGATCCTGGGAGCGGGTGATGGTCTGGGCGGTGCGATCTCGCGACGCTTCGCGCGAGAGGGCTTTCACGTGTGCGCTGTCCGGCGCAAGGCGGACCAGCTGAGTGAACTGGTCCGCGAGATCGAATCTGCGGGTGGGCGCGTCACTCCTCTGGGCGTCGACGCGCGAAAAGAAGACGAGGTCGTCGGGCTTTTCGAACGCGTCGAGAACGAGATCGGCCCGATCGAAATCGCCGTACATAACATCGGTGCGAACGTGAATATTCCGATTCGCGAGATGACCACCCGCAAGTATTACAAGATCTGGGAGATGGCCTGTTTCTCGGGATTCCTGCTGGGCCGCGAGGCCGCTCGGTGCATGACGCCCCGCGGGAAGGGAACGATCCTATTCACGGGCGCGACTGCAAGTCTGCGTGGGCGAACGGGGCTTGCGGGATTCGCAGGTGCCAAGCACGCGCTTCGCGCGCTCGCTCAGAGCATGGCCCGAGAACTCGGACCCGAAGGCATCCACGTGGCACATACGATCATCGACGGACCAATCGACATGCCCTGGATCCGAGAGAATTTCCCGCAACTCGCGGAGTCTCGACCCGATGATGGCCTGCTTCGACCCGATGACATCGCGGAGAACTACTGGATGCTGCACAAACAACCGCGCAGCGCCTGGACTCATGAACTCGACCTGCGCCCCTGGGTCGAGCCCTGGTAGGGTGAAACCCGGCAACGGGACCACGTGAAGGAAATCAGATGAAGATCGGGATCGGAATCGGCAGTGCGGACTCTGGAAGGACGGATCCCACTGCAGTGATTGATTTTGCAGTCGAAGCCGAGCGAATCGGAGTCGACGTGGCCTGGTCGGCCGAGGCCTGGGGCGAAGACGCAGTCACCTCCCTGAGTTTTCTGGCTGCGCGTACGGAACGCATACAGTTGGGTACCGGGATCATGCAGATCAGCGCGCGCGTGCCTTCCATGACTGCGATGACTGCGCTGACCCTGTCGCGGCTCTCGGGCGGGCGTTTCATCCTGGGGCTGGGCGCCAGCGGTCCTCAGGTCGTCGAAGGCCTTCAGGGCCAGTCTTTCGCACGACCTTTGACGAGGATGCGCGAGACCGTTGAAATCGTGCGCAAAGCATTCGCGGGTGAAAAGCTCGAATACCACGGGCGCGAATTTCAGCTCCCACGACCCGGCGGCGAGGGCAAGGCGCTGCGCCTGAGCCAGCCCGCAAACCCCGACATCCCCATCTATCTGGCGACGCTGGGTCCGAAGGCGTTGGAGTACACAGGCGCGGCGGCTGACGGCTGGCTCGGTACGTCTTTCATTCCGGAAGAGGCGGAAGCCCATCTGTCGTATCTGCGCGCAGGAGCCAAGAAGGCCGGGCGCGAGCTTTCCGATCTGGTAATCGGCGTTGGCGCGCCGGTGGAGTTCGGTGATCTGGGAGCATTGATCGAGAAGGGAAAGCCGGGAGTCGCGTTTTCACTGGGTGCGATGGGTTCCGCCAAGACCAACTTCTACAACGAGGCCTATCGCCGAGGCGGCTTCGAAGATGCGGCGATCGAGGTCCAGAAACTCTGGAAGGCCGGCAAGCGCCAGGAAGCCATCCAGCGTGTCCCGGACGAACTGGTACTCAAGACCAGTTTGATCGGCGACGAGAAGCGCATCCGCGAGCGGATCCGCATGTACCGGGATGTCGGTGTCGGTCAGATGATGCTGCACGCGCGCGGAGATTCTGCGCACGAGCGACTCGACACGCTCGGACGAGCGATTGAAATCGTGCGAGAGGAATGTCCCTGAGCAATCTCCTCGACGCTGACTTCGTTTCCAGAATCATCGAGGTGTTCTGGACGCTTCTGCCACTGATCATCACTTCGAGCCTGGTCTTGGTGATTCTGGCCCTGACGAACTACCTCCTTTTCAGGCGCGAGACTTCACTCGAAGCGACGAGTCGCATAACGAAGCAGTTGTTGATGGTCGCGCTGACTGCAACTGGGGCGATCGCCGTGGTACTGAGCCTGCCTGTAGGTGAGACGATGCGCGGACAGCTGCTGAGCCTCCTGGGAATCGTGTTATCGGCGGCCATCGCACTCTCATCGACGACCTTGATCGGAAACGCAATGGCAGGCCTCATGCTGCGGGCCGTGGGCAACTTCCGACCGGGCGACTTCGTTGAGGTGGCCGATCGACTCGGTCGTGTTACGGAACGCGGATTGCTACATATCGAACTGCAGACCGAGGATCGCGATCTGGTCACGTTGCCCAATCTCTTTCTGGTTTCGAACCCGATGAAGGTCGTTCGTTCTTCGGGCACGATCATCTCCGCAACACTTTCGCTGGGCTATGACATCCCCCACGATCGGGTCGAGGAGCGGCTGATCGAAGCAGCGCACGCCGCCGAGCTTCAAGACCCCTATGTGCAACTACTGGAACTCGGGGATTTCTCGATCTCTTATCGCGTGTGCGGATTTCTCTCCGAGGTCAAGCAATTGTTGAGCGCGCGCACTCGTTTGCGAACGGCAATCCTCGACTCCCTGCACGCAGATGGCATCGAGATCGTATCCCCGGCCTTCGTCAACCAGCGCCTCCTCGATCGCAACCAGCAGGTGATCGCAGAACCGGATGAGACGGCACCCCTCAAATCGAGGACGGCGAAGCCGGCGCCGGAGGAAATCGTTTTCGACAAAGCGGAAGCGGCCGCCGCACAAAACGATCTGCTCGAAGAGCGTCAGGAACTGAAGCGCAAGTGTGCAGAGTTGGACGTGGAACTCGAGGCCGCACCCGAGGGTCCAGAGCGCGGGGCAATCAAGTCACGACGCGACACTGCGCGAGACCGGATCGAGGCGATCGAGAAAGCCCTCGCCGAAAGCGATCCGAAACTGGACGAACGCGCGCGAGATCAGTCTTCCGTGCCGTAGAAACGCTTGGCTACGGTCTCGAGCGTCAGTCCCTGGACGAGTACCGAGAACGTGACCAGTATGTAGGTCGCCACGACGAGGAAGGGACGCGCCTCGCTTTCAGGAAGCGATAGCGCAAGCGCGACCGAGATCCCACCGCGCAGACCACCCCAGGTCAACATCGCAGTCGCGTGCGGACTGAAGGTACGCGAGCGCGACAATACCAGAACCGGAATTCGCACACTGAGCCAGCGCGCGAGCAGCATCAGAGGAATACACAGCAGTCCCAAGGTGAGTCGAGTGGGCTCAAAGCTCATGATGAGCACTTCGAATCCCACCCACATGAACAGCAAAGCGTTCAGGAGTTCGTCGATCAGTTCCCAGAAGTCGTCCAGTCGTTCTCGGGTCCGATCCGACATCGCAAACGATCGCCCGTGGTTGCCAATGAGCAGGCCCGCGACCACCATCGCGAGAGGACCCGATGTGTGCAAAGCGTGCGCGAGTGCGTAGCCGCCCGTCACCACGGCGAGTGTGATGAGGATCTCGATCTGATAGTCGTCGATGCTGCGGAGCATCAGATAGGCGACCCAGCCAATGACAAGGCCGAACAGAACCCCGCCGATCGCCTCTTGCAGAAGGAGCCTCACGACTTCGCCTGAACTGATCGTTTCTCCACTGTCGGCGCCTGTGGCCGCAGCTAGAAGGACCAGGAAAAGCACGACGGCAAACCCGTCATTGAAAAGTGACTCGCCCGCGATCTTGACCTCGAGCGTCTTGGGCACGTGCACGCGTTTGAGTGCGGCCAGCACCGCGATCGGGTCCGTTGGAGAAACCAGACTGCCAAAGAGCAACCAGTACATGAAGGGGATGTCGATCCCGAGCCAGCCGCCGATGCTACTGGCGCCGATTCCGATGATCAGAGTCGAGGTCACCACGCCAATTGTGGCCAGGGTTCCGATCACGCGACCCTGGGTAGCGAGTTCGTTCAGGTTCACATGCAACGAACCCGCAAATAGCAATGCTCCGAGCATTCCGTGCATGAGCGCCTGGTCCAGAGGCATCGCCTTCAGAATCGCCCGCGCCTCGTTTTCGATTCCGAAACCCATGCGACCCAGCGCGATCAGCACTAACGAAAAGACCAGGGCAATCAGCATCAAGCCGATCGCCGTCGGCAACCCGATGAAACGGAAATTGACCCAACTGAACAATGCGGCGAGGGTGGTCAGTGCACCGAGAATTTCGAAG
This sequence comes from bacterium, assembly GCA_024226335.1. Classification (NCBI taxonomy): domain Bacteria; species bacterium. The sequence continues at coordinate 39,173 of JAAELY010000105.1, read as the reverse complement.
AGATCCATGCCTTGTATCTTGCGGTTTTCAGGACTAAGCTGCGACCCGTTGCTGGCGGAGGAATCTCACGATTCCCCATTTATCGGAGAAGCGGAGTGATAGACCACATCCTCTAGACCTGACGGTTCCCGGCGATCCTGGCATCGCCTGATCTCGAACCCACGCGCGAGTTCACTCGAGCTTTCGGTTTCCGGGTTCTCGGAGTATCGCGCGCCCAGAGGATGTCCCCATGCTCTCCATCGCGCTTTCGCGTGCTGCCTTCTCCTATTCCGGCGCAGCACCTCTATCGAACGATCTCAATTTCCGGATTCCCACCGGCTGGACCGGCCTGGTGGGTGCAAACGGCTCCGGCAAGACCACGCTACTGGAGACACTGGTCGGTCGCATGCGCATCCCTGAGGAGCGATTGTTGTAGCTGCCGCAGGAACTGGATGCGCGACAGGAATTCGATTTGCTCGATCGAGTGCGAGCGCTCCTCCCAGATATGCGCGGTCGCGTCCTGACCGTGCTCGCGGCCCTGGGAGTAGATCCCGACCGACTTCTGGCCTCGCGCAGTCTTTCACCCGGGGAAGCGCGCAAGCTCATGCTCGCTTTCGCTCTTGGACGCCAGGTCTGGGCTCTTGTGCTCGATGAACCGACCAACCACATGGACCTGCCCGGGGTCGAACGACTCGAAGCCGCTTTGGCGACCTATCCAGGCGCGTTGCTCCTGGTGAGCCACGACGAGGTCTTTGCGTAGCGCTGTACGCAGTGGGTGTGGCGACTGGACCGCGTAGGAGCGGACGACGTGGGAGAGTTGACCGTTCGGAAGCGCTGATTCCGGCCGTTCGAGCTTCGGCACGAACTCGTGGGACCCGGTAAGATCAGCATGTAGATGCGGAGGAATCCATGACGACGATCGCGCGAACCGCCCAGGGCCGAGTTGAAGGCCGCCAGAAGAACGACGTGTTGCTATTTGCCGGAATTCCCTACGCGGCCCCTCCGGTTGGACCGTTGCGTTTCCGTGCGGCTCAGTCCCACGAACCGTGGAGTGAAACGCGACCGTCCAAGCGTTTTGGCCCGGCTTCGCCGCAGAATCCCGGTACTGGCTTGACCGGCGTCGCCAACACCCGTTGGGACGAGGACTGCCTCACGTTGAACATCAGTACTCCCGCACTCGACGACGCGCGACGACCGGTACTGGTCTGGATCCACGGCGGCGGCTACCGCACCGGGCAGGGAGCCATCCCCTGGTACGACGGTTCGAAGTTTGCTCGAAACAGTGACATCGTGGTGATCAGCATCAACTACCGACTCGGGGCATTGGGATTCGCTCATCTGGCGCGTTTTGGTGACGAGTTTGCTTCTTCGGGAGCGAACGGAACTCTCGATCAGATCTTTGCGCTCGAATGGGTGCGCGACAATATCGCAAGCTTCGGCGGAGATCCGGAGAATGTGACGATTGCGGGCGAGTCTGCCGGTGGTTTCAGTATTGGCACTCTACTCGGCAATCAGCGTGCGACCGGACTGTTCAAGCGAGCCATCGCCCAGAGCGGTGCAGCCCATCACACATTGCCGGTCTCGGCCTCGGAGAAGGTGACCGATCTATTCTGTGATCTGCTTTCGATTCGCTCCGCTGCGGATCTGAAGCGATTGACGGTGCCCGAGATTCTCGATGCGCAGGCGAAAATCGACAAGGAGATGAACGAAGGGATCGGTCGGACTAACGCCCTGGGGGTCGCAGTAGCGCCGCTGTATCCGACAGTCGATGGGCGCGTGATCGACCGGGATCCGCTCGAAGCCATCCGCTCTGGCCTGAACTCGGAAGTTCCGGTGCTGATCGGAACGAATTCCGATGAAGCCACTCTGTTCGGGTTTGGAGAACTCGACGAAACGAAGCTCTCGCGGATGGTTGCCGGACTGGGCGGGAGCGATGAACTGCTCGATGCCTACCGTCAGTCTCGTCCCGGTGCGAGTGGCGGTGAACTCGCGGTCGCGGTTTCCAGCGATCATATGTTCCGCATTCCGGCAATCCGGCTGGCGGAAGCGCGATTCCCCCAGAGCTCGACCACCCATATGTACCTCTTCGACTGGAAATCGCGCGGTTTCGGAGGCAAGCTCGGCGCCACCCATGCACTCGAGATCCCATTCGTCTTCGACAATCTGGACCGCGCCGGAGTCGGAGCGTTTCTGGGCGAAGGACCCCAACCACAACACGTCGCCGACGCCATGCACGCGGCCTGGGTTTCCTTCATACGAAACGGAGATCCAAATCACGAGGGAATTCCGAACTGGCCAGCCTACGATGCGGCGGCGCGCAGTACCCTGGTATTCGGAGATGAATCGGAGCTTCACTCCGACCCGTTCGCAGCCGAGCGACGCTGCTGGCACGGCCTGCGATAGCGCCTGTGAACTGAATCGTGCCTGAGTCTGCGCACCCCACCCGGGTAGTGCTGCGCATTCCCGCGGTGCGTCATTACCTGGTATCCCGGTTCTTCTCCAGCCTGGGCCGTTCTCTGCTGCACGCAACGATCGCGTGGCACATCTGGAAGGTAACCGACTCCTACTTCTGGTTGGGTGTAATCGGTTTTGTCGAGTTTCTTCCGGTGATTCCGGTTTCGCTGTACGCGGGCGCGGTCGCAGATACTCACGATCGGCGGAACATCGTCCTGGCGACTCAGGGGGTCTCTCTCTTGGGTTCACTCGCTCTAGCGCTCGGAACCGGTGCCTTCGGTTTCGAGCGAGAGCTGATACTGGTCGCGGCCTTCGTGCTGGCCATGTCGAGTTGTTTCGAGAATCCCGCGGGCGCCTCGATCCTGCCGAATCTGGTGCCTCGCGCGCTATTCCCTGCCGCGACCGTAGTGAACGCGAACTTTCGCAACATCGCCAATGTGAGCGGACCCGTACTGATGGGCATCGTGAGCGGGAGCCTGGGTATTTCGGCAGCCTACGCGACCACAGTTACTTGCCTGGCGATATCCCTCCTGGCTCTACGGCGCGTGACTCTGCCACCTGTTCCGGGCGCAGAAGAACGCGACGTATCCTTCAAGGCCATCCGCGAGGGAATCACCTTCGTGCGCGCGCAACCGGCAATCCTGGGCTCGATGACACTCGACATGTTCGCCGTCATCTTCGCGGGCGCAACGGCCCTCTTGCCGGTGTACGCCGACCAGATCCTGGGCGTCGGTGAGTTCGGCTACGGCCTGCTCAGCGCTTCGATGCAGATTGGAACGGTCTCGATGGCCGCCCTTCTGCTGATGATCCCAGCGATCGAACGACCCGGACGCGCACTTCTGATCTCGGTGCTCTTCTTCGGACTCGCGACGATCATCTTCGGCCTCTCGCGCTCATTCCCGCTCTCGGTTGCAGCCTTTGTGCTCGCGGGCATGGCCGATCAGGTGAGCATGGTGACTCGCACGATCATTCTGCAGCTCTCCACACCCGACAGTCTGCGCGGGCGGGTGAACTCGGTGAACATGATTTTCATCGGTGCGAGCAACGAACTCGGAGCGGCCGAATCCGGGTTCCTGGCTGCGTTGACCAGCGCGACATTCTCGGTCGTGGCGGGCGGCTTCGCCTGCCTGGGCATCCTGGGTATCGTGAGCGTGTACATGCCCGAACTACGGCACTACACGATCAGCGGAGCCATCCCGGACCCGGATCAGCGCAAGTAGAAACGAGTTCCGCAGATCAACAGTTGCTCGTCGGAAACGCGACAACCGCGTTCGCTTGCGACGCGTAGCAGGCGGTCGCGATCGACCACCCTCAGGTCAATTCCGCCCAGCCCTTCGGGCCGGCCATCGCTGGCTTGTACGAAGCGCACGGGGAGATTGTCGAGTGGGAGTTCGCAGCGACCCTGTACATCCTTGCGCAACGGGATACCCGCGATGTCGCTCCAGCGATCGGCGAGCACCTGAGGGTCGGGGGACTGGATTTCCACGGCCAGGAACTCGCTCACTACCCCAGTGTGCACCGCTGTGGTCCAGCCATCCCCACCGGCCGGCTCCCAGTGCCCCTCCGGTTCTTCCCGCGCATCCCAGTCGATCTCGAGAAAACTCCCTCCGGTGTCACCCGGATGCAACTGAAGGATGTGATAGGCGGGGCTTTCGTGCTCGAAGGCGATGCGGATTCCGCGATCGAGCGCGTGCTTGCGGCGTTCGATCTGAGTCGCGTGATCATCGCACTGGCAGATCACCATATACCCGCCATTGCCGTTGCGCCTCTGCAGATAACGACCGGCTGCGGTTCCCTCTCGCGTCGGAGCCACAACTTCGAGGAAGTTGCTACCGACGGGTAATAGGGAGTTCTCCAGGCCAAAGGTCGCGACACCTGGATCGACGAAACAGACCCCGAGGCCCAGAACCTGTTTCAGGTCTTCCAGAACCGGATCCAGGTTTTCGGTCACCAAACAGAGTTGGCGGAGTCGAATCGACATAGGACCTCCCCGATGCTCTTTGAGTTACGACGAGAAGCGTCAGACCTGAACGAAACGTGCGCCCAGAAGAGGTAACGCCTCACTCGGCAGGCTCAGTGTTCTGTCTGATCGGACTTCAATGGACTCCGAGACATCGTCGGAGCGATCCTCGATCGTCACCGCAACCCGCATGCCCGATGTGGGCCATGTGAAGACGATCTCATTCTCGTTTTCTGTCGCTTTGCCCTGGAGGACGCCCGACCACTGGCGCTGCACGGCCTCGGGGTTGCCACTGCGCATGCGCAGCCCGACGATCGACACCGAAGCGGGTCGATCGCGCGGTTCGGCGGGCGCGGGAGACGGGTAGCGCTGCGCGAAATCATCGCCGCTTCCGGGCCCGGCTTCGACGAGCTGCACGACCACACCCATCGCCTGCTTCGGGTGCAGGAAAGCTTCCTTCCAGCTGGGCTCTGAATCATTGAAACCGACGATCGTGTAGCCGAGTCCCTCTGCGCGCGAGCAGGCCTTCTTGAGGTCGGGCACCTTGAAAGTTGCGTGGTGGATTCCCGGCCCGCGACTGTCCAGAAAGCGATGGATGAAACCACCCGGCTTTCCTCTCGGCTCGAGCACTTCGACGCGCCCCCCGCCATCGAAATCCCAATGCCACCAGCTGTACTCGGGACTCGGCCCACCGAAACCGGAAAGCCCCCCTAGCTGGCCAACCAGAAACTCGGGCGCACAGGCAATCTCCGGCGCCGCAAGCGCGATGTGGTCGAAGACGATCTCGTTTTCGCTGCCCGCCACTATTCCCCCTTCCATTCGTAGGTCTTGCCTTCGAGCCAGGCGCGCATCGCCCCGGCGGCGTCGCGCGAACGCATCGTGCGGTTGAAGCACGACTGCTCGATCTGGAGTCCGTCTTCCAGAAGTTCTTCCGCGCCGCGGCGGATCGCCTCTTTGGCTGCAGCCAGAGCGATCGGCGCCCGGCTCACCAGATCGTCGGCGAAATCCCGAACTTCATCGTTGAACGATTCGACCGGGAAGAGCCTGTGCAGAAGTCCGAGTTCGAGCGCTTCAAGGGGATTGAGCAGGCGCGCGTGCAGGATCAAATCGAGAGCGCGCGCCGTTCCCAGCAGGCGCGCATAGCGTTGCGTACCCCCGGCCCCTGGAATGATTCCCACACTGGTCTCCGGCAGACCAAAAACGAAAGGACCGTCGGCCATCAATCGAAAGTCGCAGGCAAGTGACAGCTCACAGCCCCCTCCGGCGGCGTTTCCGTTCACGGCGGCGACGGTGATGACAGGCAGCGCCTCCAGACGCAGACAGACCCGGTGCATCGCGTGAAGCTGCTCCGGGTGATCGTCGGATTCTCCCATCTGTTCAGGACTGCGGTCGGCCGAGTCGGCGAGTTCATTGACCTCGTAGTGCGCGATGAACACGCCCTCGCCACCTCCGGTGAAAACCAGAACGCGAATGCCCGGGTCCTCCTCGACTTCATCGAGCAACTGACTCAGTTCCGCAACACCGCCCGCAGTAAGCGTGTGGGTCGGCGGATTCGAAATGCACACGTCCAGAACGTTTCCCCGCCTATTCACTTCCAGGTATCGCCGGCTCATATCAACTCTCCGATTTCATAGTGCAATCCAGAATCCCATCCCCAAAAACCTGCCCGATGAGAAGCCGCTCGCCGCGGCGCGCAGCGACAGAGCTTCCGCTGAGTTGCGAACCGTCGTCGAGGTATACCTCATCGACGATCGAATGGATCTCGTCAGGTGTGATGCGCAGGGCCTGCGAAGGAGAAAGAGCGTCCGGATCGCCAGCGTGCGCCAGGAAATCAAGCGTCTTCGGATGGGCGCCGATCCAGAGTGCACCGGTCGCGTCGATTTCGATATTGTCGAGTCCGTTGCCGACCGGCAGCGTCCACGCATGGCTGAGCGTTCCGGTTTCGGGATCGCGGTCGAAGACCAGAAGATCTCCCAGCGTGGTAGTGGAAACGTAGACGCGAAGGCCGTCGGGCGCGATGTTGATCCCGTTCGGAAAGACCAGGTCCCCGACGGCTGTGTGAATTTCCTTGCCGTCGAAATACAGGATCTTCGCGCCCTTCAGGCTCAGGATGTTCTCGAGCAACTGCGCGCCTCCCGGTGGATTGACGTGCGTACTGGTCACATAAAATTGTTCGGGTCCGGTGGCCACTAGATCGTTGGGCATGAAGAGCCGTCCGGGATCCGTCACCGTGCGGACGTGATCGAGTCGGCCGCCGACCAGATCGAATATCTGCACTTCGTCGGGTTGGTCGGGTGGATGGTTGATTGCGAACAGACGCTCGCGCCCCTCGGGACCGCGCCACAAGCTGATCCCGTGCGGTTGAAACTCCGGTCCGGCTTCGGGTGTCAGCGATAGGAGTTTCGCCTGGGGATCGGCGAGGTCGTAGGCGTAGATCGCACCGCTCAGCGGATAGCCTGAGAGAAGGCCGCGACGGTCGGACGCGGAAACGTAGGCGATCCCGGTATCGGGATGAATGGTTACGTCTTCCGTACCCAGTGCACCTTTCACCAGGCGACACGAACCGCTGAAGTGCGGATCGATTTCCGCAAACGCACCCGAGTCACTGGCCAGCTTCAAGAAAAAGCCTCCGGCCAGGATCAAGAGTCCGAGCAAAATGAGAAGTAGACCTCGCATCAATACTCCTCCGGCGAGTCGGGCCGGGAACGGCCTGTGCCGGGAATTCCGGCACCCACGGGGCGCCGCGATCCCGTCGCTATTTCTGGATCATCTTCGCGCCGGCCGCCTTCAGCTTCTCTTCCGTTGCTTCGGCCTGCTCCGGCATCTTGGGCACGTTCACCCCGCGCTCGACTGCGGGTCGACTCGAAACCGCATCGAGCCAGCGCTGCAGATGGGGCAGATCGGCGATGTCGACACCCGACCAGCCGTGGATGCGCACCCAGGAATAGTTCGCGATGTCGGCCAGGCTGTATTCACCCGCCAGGTATTCGGAACGGGCAAGACGAGCATCGAGCACGCTGTAGAGGCGCTTGGTTTCGTTCTGGTAGCGATCGATCGCAGGTTGGATCTTCTCGGGGAAGTAGCGGAAGAAGACATTCGCCTGTCCCTGCATGGGTCCGACACCGCCCATCTGGAACATCAGCCACTGGATGACCTGTGAGCGCCCCTTCGGGTCCTTCGGAAGCAAGCGACCGGAGCCTTCCTTCTCACACAGGTAGAGCATGATCGCGCCCGACTCGAAAACGGCGAAATCTCCGGAGTCGCGGTCGACGATCGCAGGGATTCGCCCGTTGGGGTTGATCGCCAGAAACTCGGGTGTCTTCTGTTCGTTGCTCGAGAGGTCGATCGCACAGACCTCATAGGGAAGATCGAGTTCTTCGAGCGTGATCGAGGCCTTCCATCCGTTGGGAGTCGGCGCGGTGTACAGGTCGATCATGGGGATCCTTCCAGCTGATGGGAGACGAACCCATTCTGTCAGAACTCAACGCCCCCTGCGCAGACGCTCCGCGACCTCGTCGGGCCCAGGAGACGGATCGACGTTCTTGAACTCGGCGAGGCGCTCGTAGACTTCTGCAGCCGCCTCGAAGAAACCGGGAGGAAGCCCCGCGGCCTCGAAGGTGGCCGCAATCTCGTGCATCTCGCCCACGAATCGCCAGGCCTTGGGTGCGATGCTCGCGGAGCCGACCTTCAGTCGACCGGGAAGGTCCGGGATCGACTGCTGCCATTCCCGGATGAGTTCGGCATCGACACCCTCGACGCGGGCAACCGCGTGAATCGCCGCGAGCAGAGCTGCGCTGCCCTTCGTGTAGGCGGCGAAGACCATCTTCAGGGCTGACGCAGCGCCGACGGGCCCGTCGATCACGCATGCTTCCAGAGGACCCTCTGCAAAGCAACGCGCCACCTCTTCGGAACGGGCTCCGGAAAGGTGCAGTCGGGTCGTATTCGGGCGATGCGCCGGTGGGCCGATCAGAGCACCATCGACGAAGTCCGCCTGACCGGCGAACACCTGCTCGAGTTTCCGGGCAGTGGCAGGGCTCAGCGCATTCGCATCGACGTAGATGCCGCGAAAGCCCAGGGACGCAACCCGGTTTGCCAGCTCCATTGCACTGGCCGGTGGACAGACGCTGACCAGGATCTGGCTGCGCTCGACCAGATTCGAGAGGCTTCCCACATCTTCCAGATCGACCTGCTCAGCGCGTTCGATGGTAGCGGAGCTCCGCCCCTCGGAAGCGAATAACACGTGCGACAGATTGCAGGCCGCGGAAGCCGCAACGGTCGAACCCATGGCGCCGGGATGCAGAATTCCGAGTTTCACAGGCGCATTGTAGACCGGTTCCGGCGGTTTTCCCGATGCGGGTCCCGGAGGTTCGGGCTTTCTGAGCAAAAATCGGGATTTTACGGCTAGTGCGGTGACTGGTACGATCCCGAATATGAAAAACGCGTTAGGCCTCCTCGTCGTCTTGCTGATGCTCGGACCCGTCCCCGCGGGTGCGGAAGAGACTCTACACAACGAAGCCGATTGCCTGGCTCGGAATCTGCCCCAACCCAGTACGATTCGCGGGCTGCGGGTCAGCTCCCGGGATCGAACGGGCGCGCAGCGCGAGACGATCGTGATGGCCTACGGCCGGCGAAACGAAGCCGGACAGCGCGAACTCCTGTTGAAGTTCATCGAACCGGAAGACGTGAAGGGCAGTTCGTTCCTGATGCTCGAAAGGGACGGCGAGAACGAGATGTACTTCCGCACCGAAGATGGCGCAAAAAGCAAACGGATCAGCGGCAGTGCTCGCTCGCTGGCACTTCTGGGATCGGACTTCACGTACGAGGATCTCGAACTTCTGGTCGGCATGAAACGGCCCGAAGAGGTCAAGCGTCTCGAAGACAGTGAATACCGTCACCGACCCGTGTTCGTCATCGAAACTCGCAGCGATGATTCCAACTACGATCGCGTGATCACATCGATCGACAAGGAACGCTGCGTAATCGTGAAGTCAGAGATCTATGAGACGGGCAAGGGGCTGCGCAAGGAATTGACGCTGAACCCGTCGCGTGTCGTCAAGAAGGGCGGTGCGTGGATCCCGCAGGTCACCCTCATGACCGATCTCAGGGACGGCACCTCGACCATGATCCTGGTCGACAGTTCGCAACAGGATCCGGTGCTGAGCGATTCATTGTTTCGCGTCCAGGCCCCGGTCGCCGCCGGCCCCTGAAAACGCAGGGGGAGGTCCCCTACATTTCCGTGCGTGAGTCCGGCGGTGTATCGGCCTACGATAATCGGGGCCAGATGATCGCCAACATGAACGGTACACTCACCTGGGCCGAAGAAGCCCGCTAGGCAGACTCGCCGAGAAGACCGCTCCTGTCGGGATTTCTACCTCTCCCTGTAGACCCGCTCGAGAAACCCGCCAACGGCCTCTACCGTGCGTTCGCTTCGCCTCGAGTTGAAGATCTCGAAGGCGTGCTGGGCGCCGGGGATCTCGGCGTAGTGCACCGGGTTCTTCGACTTTTCCCGCAAGGCGTCGACGAATACTCGGGCTTCTTCGATGAACACGAGCGAGTCGTGCGTGCCGTGGATGACGAAGAATGACGGGGCCTGATCCGATACGCGCGCAATCGGCGAGGCATTCTCCCAGACATCTCGGCTCTCCTCCGGCGAACACTTGAGAACCATGCGCTCGAGCATCGGCTTCATCGACATGCTGCCGCGGATTTCGTGGCGATCCAGAAAATCGTAGACACCGTAGAACGGAACCGCTGCAGCGATCTTCGTATCGACGTCTTCGAAGCCCGGCTGAAACGCCGGATCGTTGGGCGTCAGTGCCGCAAGCGATGAAAGATGCCCACCGGCTGAGCCACCGGCAATGCAGATGAAACTCGGATCGCCACCGTGCTCGCGGATGTTGGCCTGGATCCAGGCGATGGCGCGCTTCACGTCGATGATGTGCGCAGGGAAGGTCGCCTTGGGGCTGAGTCGATAGTTCGACGCCACGCAGACCCAACCCCGCGAGGCCATGTAGTTCATGAGCGGCTGGCCCTGCTGCTCCTTCTCACCGATCACCCAGCCGCCACCGTGGATGTGCAGCAGCACCGGACGGTTCTCACCCGGCGCAGCTGGCTTGATCACGTCGAGCAGATTTCGCCGACCTTTATCGTCCGCCTGCACATCGCAATAAGCGATGTCGCGCACGTGCTCGACACCCGGAAGCTTCATGCTGAACGGGTTGGTCAGACGCGATACGGGAATCTTGGGTAGCGGCTGGAACTCGGGATCGTCGAGTACCTGGCTGAGAATGGGCCCAGCATGACCCGCGCGGCGATGCGCAATCAGCAAAGCTCCCCAGGACGCGAATGTGATCACCAGCCCCAGGACACCCTGCCACTGCTCCAGCGCTCCGAAAGCCACAAAGCCAATCGTCGCCGCAGCCTGCCAGGCGATATGGTGCAGAGCCAATTCGCTGGTGAGCCACGCTCCCATGAAATAGGGAAAGGTGAAATACCAGAGCCGTCTTACCTGAATCAGTGAACTCGCACTGAACGCGGCGCCCACCAGGCTTACGCCGAGAAAGAGCAGGGAGATCATCTACTAACGCCCTTCGAACTTGGGCGTGCGCTTTTCGACGAATGCCCGTACGGCGTTCTTGTGATCTTCGGTGCGCCCGGTGTGCTGGTGATGGGTTGCTTCGAGATCGAGACACTCACCCATCTCGGCACCTCCCGCTGCGCGTTGGATGTTCTCCTTCATGTAGCGGTAGGCGATGGCCGGGCCGTGAGCCAGCTGGCGCGCGAGTTCGAGCGTCTTCTCCTCGAGGGCAGATTCGGGTACCACGCGATTCACCAGACCCAGGCGTTCTGCCTCCTTCGCATCGATGCGCTCCGACAGGTAGTAGAGCTCCTGCGCGCGAGACGGACCGACCAGCCGCGTCAGAAAGAAGGTGCCGCCGTAGTCGCCGCTGAATCCGACCTTGGCAAACGCCGTAGTCAGGATGGCCTTCTCCGAAGCAATCCTCAGATCACACGCCAGTGCGAGTCCGAAACCGGCACCCGCTGCGGCACCGGGTAGAGAGGCGATCACGGGTTTGGGCATCTCGTAGATGCGCCCCGACGTCTCGCGCTGCTGCAGGCGCTGTAGATGGATCGACTCGTCGATACCGATCCGCCGGCCCGTGCCGCCCGAACCACTGTACTGTTCGTTCATGCCCTTGACGTCCCCGCCGGAGCAGAACCCGCCCCCGGCGCCGGTCAGCACTACGCATCCGACGTCACTGGAGACCTCCGCCTCCCTGAGTGCGATGGCCAGTCCGCTGAGCATCTCGCCGGAGAGTGCGTTGCGGCGTTCCGGACGGTTCATGGTCAGCACGGCTACACGGTCTTCTACGTGCGCGTGCAGATGGTCGGTATTCGTCTCGATACGACGGCGATCACTCATGAAGTCTCCTTTGGGTGGGCTCCCAGCTAGTATAGGGCCGCGCGTGATTTAGATGAGAGCGGTATCGGGCTCCGCGATGACGCCGTTCTCGAGTACCCCGACCCGCTCGATCTCGATGCGCACGGTATCGCCTTCGACCAGCCAGGACGGAGGCTTCATAACACCCCCGACTCCACCAGGCGTGCCAGTCGGAATCAGATCGCCCGGCTCCAGTGTGAAGGCGGTCGAGAGATGCTCCACCAGGGTGTAGCAATCGAAGAGCAGTTCCTTGGTGTTGGAGTTCTGGCGCTCTTCGCCATTGACCCACGTGCGGATCGAGAGCGAGTGCGGATCTCCCACTTCATCGGGGGTCACGATATAGGGACCGAACGGGCAGTGTGTGTCAAAGGACTTGCCCATCGTGAAGGTGGGTACGCGTATCTGCCAGTCGCGAACGCTCACGTCATTTACCACGCAGTAACCGGCGATCACCTCATGTGCCCGCTCCCTGGGAACGTGGCGACAGCGCCGACCGATTACGAAGCCCAGTTCACCCTCGTAGTCGAGCCGATGTGAAACCTTGGGAAGGTGAAACGCTTCGTTCGGGGCGTGCGCGGAGGTGGACTGCTTGTTGAAGATCATGGGGACCTTCGGCGTGTCCATGCCCGCCTCTGCGATGTGGTCCTTGTAATTCAACCCCACGGCCAGAATCTTGGGCGGTCGGAGAACGGGGGCCTCGAGCTTCACCTCGGCCAGCGGCAGGCGCGAACGCGCTGCTTCAGACGCGCTGCTCGCCTCATCCAGCGCCGGTTCCCCAGCTTCCAGAAACGCAATCATCTCGGTCGGCAGGCCTGGTGCGACCGTAGCGAGATCGACGATCTCGGTTCCGATCACGACACCGATGCGTGTCTTTCCGGCATGAGTGAACGTGGCTAGCTTCATTTTGCGTTTTCCTTCCTGGTCGGCTGTGATCAGGTTCCCGAGATCTTGCGCATATGAGCAATCAGATCCTTGATGCCCTGGTCCGGTATGAGCTCACCAAATGGAGCCATCAATGGCGACTTCCCGACCGCGGCTCCGCCTTCCTTGACCGCCTTGTACAGTTGCTCGTCAGAAAGAGTGGACATGAAGGCGCGATCGCCGTGCATGGGCGGAGGCGGTTGCAGGGCTTTGCCCAGCGGTCCCAGAGTGATGCCGTCGCCGTGGCAGGACGAGCAGTACGTTTGATAAAGCGACGCGCCGGCCGCCGCGTCGCCGCGCAGGCTTGCCGCGGCCGGGGTCTTGGCGACAGGCTGGGATGTCGGTGGCGGAGTCTTGGTAACGGGCGGAGGCGCGGGCGCTGGAGTCTTGACGACGGGTGTCGGGGCCGGTTCGGGCTTTTCGGTGGGGACGGGCTGGTCCTTCGGTTCGGATTCACTGGGAGCTGCGGGTTGATCCGGGACGGTGACCTGGCTCGGGACCTTCTCTTCTGCGCTGCCGCAACCGGTCAAGCCGAAAGCCAGTAGCGCAACGATCGCATACCGTCCGACGTAGATGCTGTGGAACATTGATTTCCTCTAATAGATGGGGTTACTGAGCGTTCTGGCCGGCCGGGCTCCATTCGACTTTCGTCGTCATCGCCGATCGTCAGGTCTTCAGGTCTTCAACAGATATTCGCTCATCGTTACGTTGCGAATACGATCCAGTTCCAGGAATCCACTGACGCTGGCCATCATGCGCTCGATGTTCTTCGTCATCTGTTCTCGAGAGCCTTCAGCCTGGAAAAAGAGCATGGGGTCGCTGATGTGCTCGGCCGAGGGCCAGGCTTCATCCACAATACCGAGATAAGGAGGAGCATTCGAGGTGAGTGCTCGGACCACGGTGTTGCGAACATAGCGAGCACGCGGCTGGATGGCCTCGGACTCTGGCGATTGGGTCCCGTGCCAGTGATCAATCCAGTCGTCATGAGACATGGAGGCGGGCTTCTCGAGTAGAGTCACCGTCAGCACTCCGGGTGAACGCTGCCCGTCTGGCCAGTCCCGTGGTTTGCCGTGCCGATTGCCTCCGTAGTCGGTATACAGCGACTCGGTTACCAGATAACCCGCGGTTTCACTGCCAACCTCCGAGAATATCCGCTCAAAGGATGCGCGACGATCGCAACAATCGAGCCAGATGCACACCTCCGCAGCCAATGGAGTTTCGGCCTTTGGCCACGGCGTGGGGCTGGCGACGATCGACTGCGAATCGTCGATGTTCATCGAGAGCCCTCGCGGGTTCAGCTCCAGAAGGCGCGGCGCGCAGTCCTGCAAGAGCTGTTTCTGGATTCGATCGGGATCGCCTTCTTTCGGCGACCAGATCAGATAGATGAGCTTCTCCAACGCTTCGTCCTCGCGACGCAGCATATCACCACAGATCAGGATGCAGGGCGCAGCGGCTCCCCGGCCAGCAGAGCGATGCGCGCGACTCCGTCTGCACCGATCGCGCCTCGCGGCATGGCCGACGTGGTCAGATCGAGTACTGGTTGGCCTTCGGCGGCGAGAGCGATGCCACCTCCGACACCGCCGAGCCGGACAACCCGTGCGAGCGCGCCCGTGCAGGCTTCAGCGATGCTCTCACCAGCCAGACGTATTCGAGCGTCGATCTCGTGCGCGAAGGCGGAGCGCATGAAGATCTCCCCCTCGCCGGTACCGGAAACCGCACACGTCGCATCATCGGCCCAGGTGCCCGCGCCAATCAGTGGCGAGTCACCAATACGCGAAGCCAGTGCGTTGGTCATACCTCCGGTCGAGGTTGCAGCGGCCAGGTGGCCGTTCGCGTCGCGTGCGACCGCACCAACGGTACCAAGGCCTTCGGCGTCGTGATCGAGCAGAACACTCTGGCGACGGCGGGTCGACTCGAGCTGCCGCGCGCGCGCTTCGGTCACGAAACTCTGCGGATCCGCGAGCATCACTCCGCGGTCCGAGACGAAATCCTCGGCACCGGTTCCCGAGAGCAAGACGTATCGTCCATCATCGAGTACACAACGAGCTCCGCGAATCGGATTGCGGATGCGACGAACTCCGGCGACGGCACCGGCCTGAGCTGTCGCCCCGTCCATCAGCGAAGCATCCATGACGACACCGCCATCGGAACGCAGCACACTCCCGGGTCCCGCATTGAATACCTCGTCGTCTTCGAGCACGACGACAGCCGCAACGACCGCATCCAGGGCGGAACCGCCGAGACTCAGGATCTCGTGACCGCTGCGCAGGGCAGCGGCCAACGCCTTGCGACGCAACCCATCGCGCTCGCTCTCACTGGGAGCCCGTGACGGCCCCCCGGCCCCGCCGTGTACCGCGAGAGAGATCTCAGTCACGCCGCACCCGCACCGGGTTCAACCGCGGCATCTCTCCCATAGATGAGCGTCAGGAGCGCAGGCGCGATCAGGATATCGGCAAAGAAGGCCATCATGGTCGCTGAAGCGGTAAGAAACCCGAATGTGAGCATGCTGGTAAGATAGCCGAACACGAAGAACATGAAGCTGGTCGACAATACGACGGAGGTAATCAGCATGGCTGATCCTGTCGTGACCAATGTCTCGTGTACTGCCGCACTGACGCTCCGAGTCTTTTCGAAGTAGCGCGTGAACTTGTGCATGAAGTGGATGGTGTCGTCGACGGCCAGGCCGATTGCAATGCTGCCGATCAGTAGCGTCGACATGTTCAGCGGTACATCCAACCAGCCCATGGCCCCGAGCACGAACACGACCGGAATCAGATTCGGAACCATGCTGAGCAAGCCGAGGCCCAGACGCCCGATCAATAGCACCATCAGTGTGGTGATCACGCAGAAGGCGATCAGGTAGGAATTGGCCATGCTGGTGTACATCTGAAGGAACACCCGGGACGAAAGAACCGACATACCGGTGAGCGTCAGCTCTACTCCTTCACCGATCACATCGTGAAAGGCCGGTTCGAGATCTTCGATCAGATGCAAGTAGTCGACGCCGTCTCCCTGGGGAACCTGAAGTGTCACGCGAGCCAGCTGAAACTGAGAGTCGGTTAGATCCTCGAGATCATCGGAGCCGCTGTTTTCGAAGAGCAGCAACTCCTGCGCCACCAGAGGTCTGGCTTCGGGCACCGTGTAGAACTCAGAGCGGTTTTCGTTGAGAGCCTGGTGGGTTTCCTTGAGCACATCGACGATCGAAGTCGCCTTGCCGACAGCGATCGATCCCTCGTAGTCTGACGCCATGCCCATGATGCGATCCAGGTTCTTCAGCAGGCCCGGATCGTGCAATCCGTTCTCGCTCCCTGCGTCGACCAGGATCTCGAGAGTTTCACTGCCGCCGAGTTCCTCGTCCAGGAGCTCGGTGGCCATTCGCAAAGGATCGCTCGTCGGCAGGTAGCGAATCACATTGTGCGCGAAGTGAATCCGGGTGAGCCCCGCGATTGCAACCAGCAGGAGTAGGCCGGTGAAACCCAATACGAATCCGGGGCGACGCGTACCAAACTCCCCGATGCGAACCAGCCAGTCGCTCGTGCGCTGGCGAACCTCGGAGCCGACGGACGGCGGGCGGAGCTTTGCCAGGGAGAGCAGAGCCGGTAATAGCGTCAGTGTGTACAGCAACGCCAGGAATACGCCGATCGGGGAGATGATCCCCAGATGGGCTACCGGGGCTACGCTCGCCGAGGCAAAGGAACCGAGCGCCCCGGCGGTGGTCGCACTCGTCAGGACGATCGCCAGACCCGAATGCGCCAGCGCCGCGGCGATCGCGTCTTCGCGTTCGAGACCGCGACCCAGATTCTGATAGACGATCGCCAGCAAGTGGACAGATCCGCAGATACCGACCGCAATCAAGAACGAAGGCAGAATCTGCATGGTGGCCGTGAACGGATAGCCGAGCATGGCCATCGCTCCCAGGGTGGCAAGCACCGACGCGAGGATCACCAACATCGGAAGCAGAGTTGCACTAGTGCGACGGAACAGGAGGAAGAGCAGAAGAATGATCGAGAGGATCGTCATCGAGCTGAACACAGTCATGTCTCGGCGCGAAGTATCCGTGAGCCTGTGCTTCATGATCATGTCGCCGATCACGTAGATCGGATAGTCACCCGTTCGATGGCGATTGACGACCGACTCGAGCGCGGCGAGCAGTTCCTTCTCTTCTTCGCCGGTGCGAAGCGTTCCTCGACCGTCGTCCTCGTCAAAACCCTCGAGCTCAGACTCTTCGGCTCCGGCCGACGAATAGGTATTCGCCGACACGTTGATCGAGGTGAAGCGAGCACTCTCGGAGATCACGGTATTCACATACAGTGGATTCGCGTAGACCCTCTCGCGCAACTTCTCGAGATCAGTTTCGCTCTCGGGCCAGGCTTCCATCAGATCTTCGACAATCAGCCGATCCCCTTCGCCGCGGGTATGCCGGGCGTTGATCAGGCTATTGATTTCATCGAGGTGTGGAACCTCTTTCTCGATATCGGTGTGGAGTTCTCGCAAGAGTTCGAGAAAACCCAGATCGAAAACCTCCGGCGGATTCAACCCGATGAGGATCCGCCCCTCGGTGCCGAACTGCTCGCGAAACTTCTCGTAGACCACGCGAGAGGGATCCCGCTTGTCCAGATAGCCCAAACCCGAGAAATCCGTTTCCAATTGCGGGAGAAAGGAAACCAGAAAGCCGGTCAGGACCAACACCGACGCGATCACATACCAGCGCGCCCGGAATACGAAATGGCCCCATCGTTCGAAACCGAGTTCGATGCGCTCGTGTACCGTCAAGGCGAAATAGACTCCCTGTGCAAATCAACGCCCCAACGGGAAAACGACCGGGAAAACGAACGGGTGACGGTAAACGAAAGACGGAGTACTCCAATGTCCCCACAAAACACTCAACGGTGTACCCTCACTCGGATCCAACCAGAGGACCCAGTTTGGATGTTCCAGACCTCCGGGTCCAGTCGGAGGAATTTCGCGGCCGGGAACTGGCAAGCGAGCCGGAATGGGCGAACCCGACAATCGAGGTAGCTTCCCAGTAGAATAGGGATCGTTGGGGGGGGCCCACGCCATGAGTCGAAATCTGTCCACCGCGGAGGTCTCGCGGATCCTGGGCATGAAGGAATTGCAGGTCCGGGAGCTGGTGCGCTCGGGACTCTGCCGTCCAGTCCGCGACGGCCGGAGCTACTCCTTCTCTTTCCAGGATCTGGTGGTACTTCGGGCCGCCCAGGGACTGTTTCAGGCGAATGTGCCGCGGGTGCGAGTTCAACGAGCGTTGGCGGCGCTGGCCGATGATCTGGCGCTCGAGCAGCCGCTCTCGGGCCTGCGCATCTTCGCGGACGGACGCAATGTGGCGGTGCGCTCCGAAGATGCGGCCTGGCAACCCGAAACCGGCCAGACCCTGTTCAACTTCGACGTGGACGAACTGGCGGATCGGGTGGAAGACCTGCGCAGCGCAGCTGCGGCTCGTTCGAGCGAGTCGCGGCGAGCTCTGGCCGAGCGGGAATTCTGCCGCGCTCTCGATCTGGAGGACGATGACCACGAAGGTGCCGCCAACGCCTACGCGCGAGCGCTCGAACTCGATCCGGAACTGGTCGACGCCTACGTGAATCTGGGCCGGCTCGCTCACGTGTCGGGAGATCCCGGTTCGGCGATTCAGTTGTATCAGGCTGCCCTGGAACACAGTGAGGACGATCCAGTCGTGCATTTCAATCTGGGCCTGGCGCTGGAAGACGCCCAGGGGGCGTCTCAAGCGATCGTCCACTACGAGCGCGCGGTCGCACTGGACCCGGACTTCGCAGATGCCCATTTCAATCTCGCGGGTCTGTGCGAACTGCTCGGGCGGAGCAACGATGCGCTGCGTCACTACCACGCCTACAAGAAGCTCACCGAAGGCTGATTGCCTTTTCGTGAACAGAAGCGGCAACTGGCGAACCTGGATTCCGCCGCTGCGCGGATAGCGAGTTCGAGTCAGGCCGGTCAGATCGGTCATTGAGAGGCAGGCGGTCCACCAGCGACAGGCAATACGACGTTCGTGTCGTCTTTGGACCCGCACTGATAAAGACCGCTCTAGCTCGCGCCGATTCTCTTGCCTGTACTCTTATTGGGCGGCGGAGAATGGCGACAGAAGACAGCTTTCATGAGCACGCAAGTTCGGAACCCTTGGGCGTCGAGTGCACTTCCGTTTCAGAGGCGGAACCGGCGACGGTCACCCCATCAGAACCGGAACTGGGTGGAGTTTCATCTGTCGTTCGCGCCTTGCTGCGCACTGAGCGGACCTTTCGTACGTACTCGCCGGATGAGCCAATCTGCGAGACCCTCTTGCGAGAACTCGAACCGCGCTTCGGCGCGCTCTTGCCACTCGACCTGGAGGTGCTTCCCGACCAGTTGCTGTGGAAATCCCAAACTGTGCTCCATCCGAACGATACTTCGGACCTTCCCGCCCGTCTGTATCGCGTAGGGATTCGCAGATTGATGTTCGGAGAAGGACTCGACCTGGAGGAATTGACCCGCTTCCTGTGCGCGATCGCCACGCGGATGGAACCTGGGGATCCCGGGCGCGATTACGTCACGTTGCTCTGGGAGGCTGACCTGCAGAACGTGCGTTTTGTTGCCACGGATCCCTATCTGGATCTCGAGGTACCCGATGAGGTCCTGGAAGGCGACTCCACTCCCGCACTCCAGTTCCCCGCGGAAGAGAGCCAGGCCACTGGCGCGGTTCCGGTACCCGATGAAGAAGCCTTCCAGATCAGCACGGTCGACGAGGTGTACATCCGCGGCGAGATCCAGAAGTTCGAGGACAATCCAGCCTGGTCCAGCTTCATCGGCTCACTGGTCGAGAACCTCACTCGACCGCAGCGGCACGACCGGGCAGAGGAAATCACTCGCTTGCTCGAGCGATCCTTCGAACGGTTGCTGATCGAAGAACGCTTCGACGATGCAGCGCGCGTACTCGTGGGTATGCGCGGCTCGCTTCCACTGGAAGCGCAGTACCCGGTACGACAGAGCCTGGAACGGATGGCCCATCCAGACAGGCTCGCGCTGATCGCCACTGCACTGGAACGAGGGACGTGCCAGGAAGACCAGGCCGAGGCACTCTTTTTGGGATTTGGAGACTGGGCGGCGGAATCACTCAGTGCGTTGCTTTCCCGTTCCAAAGGCGAGCATCTCAAACGCTTCTACGTCGATATGCTCGTGAAGGTAGGCAGCGGCGCTCTGGAACCGGTGATGGCACACCTGCTCCACGCGGCTCGGGCCAATCATCGCTACTTCGCGCGCGTTCTCGGACGCCTGAAAGACGAAAACGCAAAAGAAGCACTCGTGTCCTGTCTCGATTCAGACAACGCCGCTCTGCGTGTTGAAGCGATCGATGGGCTGATGTTGCAGGTCGACGACGATATCCGCCCACGTCTCTGGAGTCTGGCACTTGACGATCAGGACTCCAGCGTGCGCATCGCAGCGCTCGCCGGCATGATCGAGGACCGAAAAGAGTTCGACTGTGCTCGGATCATCGAACGGCTCGAATCTGCAGATCTCAAGCAGATCGGTGACGAGGAAAAGGACCTGCTGTTCAAGGCGCTCGGCGCCGGGGGCGGACTACCGGCCATTGGATTTCTGAGCAATACGCTGCGAGGCAAATGGATGCCCGGTCGTTCCGAACTCGACACCTGGCGGCGCGCTGCAATGGCTTTGGCCACAATGAACAGTCCGGAAGCTCTGCAGGTACTGAACACACACGCGGACGGTCGCGGAAAGCTGGCTTCCGTCTGTCAAGACGCTCTGCGATACACTCCGGTGGGAACCCGATGAATCGAGAAATCGAAGAGAACGACGCCGTGAACCTGGATCACGGGCGCGCGCTGATCAGTCTGTGGAGTGAGTTGTTCCGTTCCTTTCGCGAGTCGGAAGGACGCAGTGAACACGTGATCTCCTGTGGAGAACAAGTGCGATCGCTGCTCGGACAGGTTTGCAGTGCGCGTGGTGGTGCGGATTTCGCGATTCGAGGCGGAACGATCTACTTCGACGGGGCGGTGATTCCCGAGTGTGGGCCACGGGCGACGGCCTATCGCACATTCGCGCGCCTAATGCGGATCTCTCGCGTGCGCGCCTTTCATATCGGATCTCAGGTCGAACTCGGTGAGCTGCTCGGTTTTGCCGAGCGACTGCTGCGAGCTGCTGAAGGTCGCGGTTCTCGAGAAGAGATCGTGGCCGGTCTCAAGCCAGGCGGGGAGTCGGCCATCGAGGTCGTGATCGGCAGCCCCCGGGACGAGAGTGCAATTCCCGAAACCGGAAACGCATCGCAAAAGCAAGCGTACTTTTCGGCGATCGGTGTAGTCAAGAGTGTATTTCACGAAGTTCGTACCAAGAACAGAATCAACGCGAAGCGTCTCAAGCGCACGGTCCAGGAACTGATCGACTCGGTTCACCACGACCCGCTGTACGCTCTGCGTCTGACCTGCATCAAGGGTTACGACGAGTACACGTTCAACCACTCGGTGAACGTGGCACTACTAGCGATCTCTCTGGGTCGGGCTGTGGGACTGTCGCGAAGCCGTCTCTACTGCGTTGGCCAGGCGGCGTTGATGCACGATCTGGGCAAGTTCTCGGTTCCCAGGCACGTACTCAACAAGCTCAATCCACTGAGTCCCGAAGAGCGCAGGCTATTGCACGACCACCCTGTCGAAGGCCTGTTCTCGATCGCAAGCCGCCTGGGCGTGAACTCCGACACGATCGATATCGCGATGGCGGCCTACGAGCACCATCTGAACGTAGATGGTACCGGCTATCCCGCGCAGGCGACGAGCAGGCCGCCGGGGTTTCTGAGTCGACTGATCGCGATTTCGGACCGCTACGACGCGATGACGAGCGCGCGCATCTATCGCGCACATCCGATACCGCCCCAGCGCGCGCTGGCTCTGATGTATCACGCACAGGGCAGTCAGATAGACCGCACTCTTTTAGGCTACTTCATGAACATGCTCGGTCCCTACCCGCCAGGCGGCGCCGTCCGGCTCTCGGACAGCTCCATTGCCGTGGTCATGGAGGCCGCGGCTGATTCCGAGCACGGGAAGTTCCCCAAGGTGTGCATCGCGATCGACGAGCACGGTGAGCGGGTTTCCGGCGAGGTCCGGGATCTGTCCGCGACCGCCAAGGACCCCGACGGTGTGCACATCGTTGAAGTCCTGGAGACGGCCGAATACCAGATCGATCCGGCTCAACACCTGACCTGAAGTTCCCGAGCAGGTAAGCTCCTCTCCATCGCGGCTGCTCTCGCGGCGCGAATCGAGAGGGTGAAAAACGGGTCTTGACGGCGCTGGACTATCTGGCGATCGCGGCGTACGCCGGTGTGGTGCTGCTCATCGGTCTGCGCTCCGCACGCGGGCACGACAGTGCCGACGATCTGCAACTGGGCAAGCGCAGCTTGCCTACCTGGGCCGTGCTGCTATCGCTGGTTGCGACCGAGCTATCGGCAGCGACCTTCATCGGAGTTCCACACGCTTCGTATACCGGTGACTGGTCCTATATTCAGCTCGCATTCGGCGCGTTGTGCGGAAAGCTCCTGCTCGCGTGGCGGGTCATTCCGTTGTACCACCGAATGGGCGTGATCACGGTGTACGGCTATCTGGAGCAGCGCTTCGGCCCGACGGCCCGTCGTGTGGCCGCGTTGTGCTTCGTTGCAGGGCGAGTACTCGCATCGGGCGTGCGTCTCTTCATCGCGGCGCTCGCGTTTTCCTCGGTGACGGGCTGGAGCGTCGAAACAGCAATCGTGGCAGCCGGGCTGATCGCGGGTGTGTACACGCGAGCGGGAGGAATCCGCGCGGTCATCTGGACCGATACCTTCCAGGCGGCCGTTTTTCTGATATCGGCTCTCAGTGTAGTCGCGGTGCTCGCGGCCCAGATGCCCGGCGGAATTTCAGGCATTCTGGATTGGGCGGAACAGGCCGAACGCTCGCGCGTATTCCACTTCGATCCGCTTTTCTCTCTTTCCCAGTCGCGGCCCTTCCTGGTCGGTGTGATCGGAGGCTTCTTCCTGACCCTGGCTACGCACGCGACCGACCACGATATGGTGCAACGCCTGCTCAGCACGCGAAACGGACGGTCGGGAGCCCAGGCGCTCGCATGGTCTGCACTCATCAATTTTCCGATGTCGCTGCTCTTCCTGTTCATCGGAACTTCGCTCGCCCTGTTCTACTCCCAGGCTCCGGGCTACGAGATTGCGGATGCGCGCCAGATCGTGCCGATTTTCGCCCTGCACGAGTTGCCGACCGGACTGCGGGGTCTCTTGTTCGCAGGCCTGTTCGCAGCGGCCATGTCGAGCCTGGACTCCGCTGTTTGTGCAATCGCCACGACCTGGGTGGTCGATGTCGATCGCCGCGCGGCCAGCGAATCAGAACTCGCGCGGAGGACCCGCGCCGCATCGGTCGGCTTCTGCCTGATGCTCACGGTGGCGGCGGTCGGCATGGCGGCCTACCAACGGGCGATCAGCGGAGCGGAGGGAGGGCTGAACCTGGTGGAGTTTGCGCTTTCGGCCATGACGATTCTATACGGCGGTCTGCTCGGGGTCTTTGGCCTGGGATTCGTATGGCGTCAGCGGGGCAACGACGCCAGCGCCGTCGCCGGCCTGGCGGCGGGTAGCTTCGTGGGGTTGTGCCTGTTCTTGCACCCGATCGTTCTGGGCAAGGTCTGGCTCGCGTGGACGTTCTGGGTTCCACTGGGGGCCGCTACGGCGTTTGGCGTCGCAGCACTGGCTCGTGCCAGGCGACCGGCGTTGTGATGAAGCAGGCGAGTTAGCGGCTGTCCGGGAACGGAAGGTCGGGAAACTCCGCCTTTACAGCCTCTGCCAGGGCCAGCTCTTCGCGTGAAAGCGCGACCTGCTGCACGCGTTGCGCCAGTGCAGGATTCTCGCGAAACGCACCTAGCGCCCGGATCGCTTCTCGGGCGGAGGGCCCCGGTGCTTCGCGAATCAGGTCCATCAGGAAATCGATCGCTTCGTCATCGCGCAGATTCGCGATCGAGGTCATGATGGTTTGACGCAACTCGGAATCTCGGGCCCCACGGAGCAGGTGCTGGAGAATCTCGAGAGCGGCCGGGACTCGCTCGCTGCCCAGGGCCAGCGCAACGGATTCGGCCAGATAGGTCGACGGGTCTTTCAGGAAGCGGCGAGCGAAAGCTAGCGCAGAATCCCCCCCGAGCTTCAACAACGCGACCAGCGCATCACTAACAATCTCGGCGTCCGAGTCACCGAGTTTCAACTTCAGGCGCAATACCGGCCCCGCGCTTTGGTGCCCTCGGTAGGCGAGCGCGCGAACCGCTGCCCGACGCGCCGATGCCTCCGGATCGACCAGTAGCTCTGCCAGCTCCTCGAGCGCATCCGAATAGCCGATCCGAACCAGGCCGTGTGCGCAGATCCCCCGCAGATCCGCCGCCACATCGCCGGGCCCCTCGATCTGAACGTGGCGGATGCCGCTGAGAAACACCCCGGGATCGCGCGGACCGATAAGGTACAGGGCATTGGCGATCTCCCGTTTGCCGATGCAGCCCGGGTCACGCTTCGAGGGGTTCACCATCAAACGGCCGAAGGCCTCGACGAGCGCCGGGACCAGCGCGACGCTCTCGACCTCCCCCGCTATGCGGGCCGCGTGTGCAACGATGGCAGAACTCCGGTGCTCCAGCGCGCGAGTGAGTTCCGCTCGGGCCTGCTCGCTTTGAGGTGCCTCGCGCATTGCACTCAGCGAGGCGAGCATCTTCTCCAGTTGCTGAGATCGTGTCACGCTCTGGATGATACCGGGACCCGGCAGAAACCGCGCCCGCCTCACTCAGACCGCGAAGAGTGATGTCCTGGACTGCGCCAATATTTCCCGCTCGGCGTAACACTGGACGACGCTGACTGCCACTTTTCGTCATGGTTCTCATCCAGTTTTGGATGCACTCGGTCTGCCCATAGTAGGCGTTGGCTATACTAATCCTGCAGTAGCCAGATGAAGTCGCCTTGTTGGACTTCTCTCCTCAGATGAGGAACACGCACCGGTTCGGTGTACTCTCCCGAGAGCATCCGGTGTCGCCAATTGGGCCTGCTTCGGAGTGATTGCCCGAGCACCTGCTCTCGTGCGTCAGCGAGATCCTCACCAACTGATTCGAACCCTTCAGTCTGCCTCAGCCAAGGTCAGGTCCGGGTATCTCGCCCGCACCATCTGTCGCAGGCCGTCGCGCCAATCGACACTCGTCGGTCCGAGAAGCTCGTGCATACGCGTCGGATCGATAGTGACACTCCCGATCGTGCGGTCGCTGGAGGCGTATTCCGGCGTGTGTCCGGTCAGGCGGCCCAGGTAGTCGCACCAGTCTTCGATGCTTAGCGATTCGCTGCCGCCCCAGTTCACGATCGTCGCGGGAACGCTCGCCGCCTCGAGCAGTCTGGGAATATGCGCCAGGATGTCGGCCTCGTGAATGGGGTTGAACAAATTTGGCGCATCCGGATGCACGACGATCTTGTGGCCTCCCACGATGAACGCCAGATGAATCGCCGGCCAGCCTCCATTGTCGCCGTAGGGGACACACAGCCGTGCGATCGTGGTCGGCAGATTGAACTCGCGCGCACCGAAACGCGCAACGGCTTCCCCCGCGATCTTGCACAGGCTGTAGGTCGGCATGATCACTCGGTGGTTGTCGCCGAGTGGATCCGTCTCGAGTAGGGGTTTGCGACCGGCAGGCTGGTACACCGCTGTGGACGAACAGTGCAGGAAGGCCTTCGCGTTGCGACAGCTCGACATGAGCCGGCCGACACCTTCGGCATTCGCCGACAGATCGTAGTCGAAGTCACCGTCTCCTCCCTTGACGACGGCGAAGTGCAATACGAAATCCAGGTCGTCGGGAACGGAGTCGAGCGGATCCACGGCGAGGTCTGCAGCAATGCACTTCACGCCAAGAGCTTCGACCCGTTCGAGATCCCGCGGGTTGCTAAAGCGCGCCAGACCCCAGACATCGTTGTGCAGGGCCAGCTCCCGCGCGATGGGCAATGCCACCTGGCTGGTGGGACCGGTGATCAAGATCTTCTGGTCCTGCATCACGGCCCAGGAGAGAGTTCAAGGTAAACCGACATGAACGAACCCTCGCGCGCGATCTCGACTCCACTGGAATTCAGGCCCACGAAATCAACGAGTGGAATCGCCGCCAACACACCCGCTACTTCCGGCAAGAGCGGCGGCAGCAGAGTACTCAGAGTCGTCTGCACCTGTGCCTCGCTCGCACCTAGCGGATTGTCGAGCAAAGCGATTCGAATATCACCGCTGGCGGGTGGATTCAGAGTCGGCACGAGCGCACCATTGGGATCGAAAATGAACTCGAGCCCCGATGAAAAGCTCACCGAAGCTGACATATAGAGAACATCTGGCGGTGCGAGCGGTACGACTTCGAAAATCAAGTTGTCGAGTGCCAGCTCGGCGATCTCTCCCGCGGGACCGAGATCCCCGGTAAGGATGGGCGCGAGTTCGGGTCGTACTCGGATTTGCATGATGGTCGCCGGATCGACCTGTGCGAACTCCGGAATCAAGAAGGCCAATAGAGCGGCGGTGATCTGCATTGGCACGCCCAGATTGATTTCAGTTATCGAAGCGGCGAGCAGCCCCCTTTCAGTCTCTGCCTTCAGAAGTTGGTTGAACGCCGACGTCGACAAGCAAAGACCCACGTCGTAACCAAACCCCCCGGGTGTCAGGGGGCCAAACACCGGAAAGGACTCGCTCACGTGATAAGAAGCCAGCAGATCGGGTGCATTGGGATCCGGCAGAGATGCCGTCACACGGGCGTCATTGTCCAGCGTGATTCCGTCCACATCTTCGAAGATGTCGTAGATCGGTGTGTCTAGATTCACACCGATGGCCTCGCCAATCGGACCGGCTAGCTGTATGCCAGCCAATGCGACTTCGATCGCTTCTGCGATCGGCGCATCGAGCGGTCCGCTGCCGTCGGGATCGTTCAGGAAATCCTCGAAGCCCTGCACGACCTGGGACTCGATGTTGCCGACGATCAGGCCCACGAGCAGATCGATCAGGAAAAATCCGCAATCGTAACTATCATCGAAACTACCCAGGCTCACAGAAACCGGTCCGTCTGCGTTGACGTCGATCGTGTTCGGATCGGTCGCATCGGGTATCAGATCGTAATCACTGATGATCGTGGTCGTCGCCGCGCTCAATTGCACAGAGCAGCCAGCTCCGACCACATCCGCGTTCAGAACCAGATTGTCGACGACGACGTCGCCAGCGACGAAATCGGCCATCGAATCAATATCAATTCCGAACGACCCAATACTGGTCGACGTCGCAACGACATCGACCCACATCGTGCATATACCAAACAAGCTCAACGCGCAGTAGTCTTCGATCAACACAGTGCCAGGCGGGATCAAGGTGTTCGCATCTAGTGGCACCATCGTGGTCAGCACCGGCTCCAGTTGGTCGAAGCCCGGGTCGGTGATCCGAAGCCCGATACCCATGGGAGAAAAGTCGCCATCGAGAATCGAGTCACCCAGGACCGCAGTCTGGTAATCCTGCGAAGTGAAACCAGTTGACGGAATGCTCAATAACGCTCGCAGCGGCTGAAAAATCCGGTTCGGGTCGAGCGGGACGGTCGCCGAGAATGTGAGGTCCGGCTGGATCGGCGCAGCAACCCCGTTGATCGTAACCGTGGCACCGGAAGCCGCTGCATTCGTCACGACTCCAGAAACGAGAAGCGAGACAAGAGTCGTGAACGCACCCTGCAGTGGATCCGTGATGTTGATTGCAGGAGGAATCGATCCTTCACAAGATTGCTCGATCGCAACTGGAACCTGCGCGATGATTTCCTGCAGGCGCGTCACGTCTGCACCGTTACAGACGAAGTCGCCATTGACGCCACATTTCTCGAAACCGGCCGCAGTCAATTCCGCACCTGCAAGGCCCTGGGCCAGACGCACGTAGTCGATCAGATCGACGGTTCCGTCATTGCTTCCGTCCCCGCATTCGCAGCGATCTCCGCGACCGTTCGGTGACAGGCTGAGCAGTCCGCCGTTGTCTGCCTGGTCGGGATTGAAGGTCGCCGAGCAATTGTCGCTCAGGTCGGGGATGCCATCGCGATCGAAATCCTGCGCCGAGCAGAGTCGGGGGAGACCCGAAGCGAATACCAGAAGCAACGCCAGTGAGAGCCAACTCGGCCAGGATCGCACTCTTCTCCCTCCTAACTCGGTTCTCGCAATCCTACACCAGTGCGCCGACAGGATGACAGTCTGTTATCCTTGTTTCCGATATGAAAACTGTGGAAACACCCGAGCCGTCTACGAAAATCGCTGGGCCGTCGGAAAAGTCCGCCGGTGTCAGTATCGTTATTCCGGCGTATAACGAAGCGGCTGGCGTCGGCATCACCCTCCCCGAACTAACCCAGTTCATGGACGGGCTGGAGTCGGAAATTCCCTGGGAGATCGTAGTCGTTGACGACGGGTCTTCTGATGGCACTGCGGAGGCGATCAAGCCGTTTGTCGGACCTCGGCTTCGCCTGATCTCGCACGACGAGAACCGCGGCTATGGAGCAGCGCTGAAGACGGGCATCCACAGTGCGATCTATCCGTGGATTCTGATTACAGATGCGGACGGGACCTATCCGTGTCGTCACATCCCGGAATTGCTCGAACAACGTGCGGACTTCGAGATGGTGATCGGCGCGCGCATCGGTCAAGACGCGCACATCCCACTGATCCGCAAGCCGGCCAAGTGGACGCTGCAGGTGCTGGCTTCGTATCTGAGCCGTCAGAAGATCGTCGATCTGAACTCGGGGATGCGGACTTTCCCTCGGGAACTGGCGGAACGCTTCGCGAACCTGATGCCCGACGGATTCTCCTTCACAAGCACCATCACATTGGCACTGCTCTCGGCGGGCTACCGTCTCAAGTACATTCCCATCGAGTATCGCGTGCGCGAAGGCCGCTCCAAGATCCGTCCAATTCCCGATACATTGAATTTCCTGCGTCTGATCGTTCGCACGATCATGTTTTTCGATCCCATGCGGGTACTGTTGCCGGTATCGCTGGGGTTCATGCTGTCTTCGCTAGGCGTTGCCGTCGGAAGTATTGTATTTACGGATCATTTCATGGACGTGACGACTGTGCTTCTGTTCGTGACGGGCGTACAACTTCTGGCGCTGGGAATGATCGCCGACGTGATCAATCGCCGCCTCCCCTAGCGTCCTGTAATGTTCAGGTTGAGAGCCACGCCTCGGCTTCGGTTCGGGAAGTCGTGATGCGTACCTGTGGATGCGCGGAGTGCTCGTAGGCCAACTCCTCGAAACGCTCTCCATAGCGAGCAGGGTTCTCGATTACGATTGCAACGCGGACCTGGTAGTTGATGAACTTCTGCATGGCCGCTCCGGCGAGTCCCGTACGCAGATCGAAAAAGTCCGCAGATACGTCCTTCTCGATCAGCAATAGACCCGTCCCTCCGAAGCAATGCCCGATCGCATCCATCAGATCCGACTCCGAATCGATCCGCAGATCGACTTCAGATGCGATAACGAAGGTCGAGTCTCCTGACATGAATGCAAGTGTAGTAAGGGACGAACCCAAAGGACAGCTTCAGTTTTTTGCCTCTACACGGCGGCGCAAGCGAAATACATAGAACACGTAGTTGAACTGCTGCGAATAGCGCTCGAAGAGATCGATCTCCTCTGCGGATTCTCGCAACTGCTTCAGCGCCTCATCATCTCCGGCGTACTTGTCGAAGAGCGCTGGAAGTCGCGCGCGGATCGGATCGTAGTAATCGTTCCACCATGCGGACTCCGGAAGGCTGAATGAGTTGAGGCATTCATAGCCGGCCCGTTCGGCGGTTGCGATATTGGTCTCGACCTG
The DNA here is from genome assembly GCA_024226335.1 of bacterium. Taxonomy (NCBI): domain Bacteria; species bacterium. The sequence goes on along the minus strand of JAAELY010000105.1, from coordinate 9,563 downwards.
GGTCATGGCCGGATAGGCTGCGCCCCAGAACTCGGCGGCAGCAACGGGACGCTCATCGCTCAACCAGCAGAGTTCCGTGACGGCCAGATACCCGCCGGGTACCAGATGACGCTTCCAGGACTCCAGACCGCGAGAGAAACCCATTTGATAGATTGCACCTTCGCTCCAGATGAGATCGAAGACGCGCTCGGGAAAATCGAGCGCGCTCATACTCATGAGATGTGCAGAAACCCGATCGGCGTAGCCCGCAGTCCGGACCCGTTGCTCGAGTTGTTCCAGAAAGGTGGGCATCAGATCGATCGCGTCGATCGCCGCTTCGGTCTCCCTGGCCAGAACCAGCGTCTGACGCCCCGGACCGCAGCCCACGTCCAGGATCCGTGCGTCGGAATCAAGTGGGGGAATGCACTCCAGCGCACGACGTGTTTCGACATCCGAACCCGGGCCCTGCTGCAGCAGGCCCTGATGCAGTTCCATCAATACTTCCAGATTCACGGCTCGTGCACCTCGCTCGAGGTCGTGAAGAATAGTGGCATCAGGGCCGCCGCGAGAGGGAACGGGGTATTTCGGCGCGACCGTTCGTGAGTTCCGAGTAGAACCAGTCCTGGAAACCGTGGGCCATGAGCCACTCGATTCGATCCCCTCGCCAGACGATCTTCTCTGCTTCGTAAGGAGACGAACCCGAGCCAAACTTCTCTATGGCCGTTCGCTTCACGTACTCGAGGTCCTCCCTCACGCAGGACTGTGCCCGCATGTGTCGATTCCACTTCATGAGTTTCGGATGCGCAATCTCATCGAAGTGCACGCCAAGTGGTTTCAGGGACGAGAGGTGCGGGAACAGGGAGAAATCGCCGATCGAAAGCCGATCGCAGAAGAAACCAGATTCTCCGATCGTGCCCTCCAGATCGTTGATGATCTCTCGCAACTCCCGGCGGCCCTCCTCGAGCAGACCCTCGGGGGGCGGATCCGAGCGATGGTGAGTCGGCCATACCCAGATGGAAATATCGTGAACGATTGCATCGAGCACTGTATCGGCGAGGCGCTGGCAGCGACGCGCCTTGGCGCGGAGTTCCGGGGTGATGGGAAGAACCGTCGGTTCGGGGAATCGATCCTCGAGGTAGGCGACGATATCGGCCGAATCGGCCACCGCGACCGGTCCATCGACCAGAACGGGCACCTCCGCTCGCGGGTTGATGCTCGCGAGACGTTCGTGCTCGCTCAGAGCCAGGGCGTCGATCGATCGATACTCCAGTCCCTTGAACCGAAGCACCATGCGGACTTTTCGGGCAAAGGGGCTGAACGGATTGTCGTATAGAGTGAGCACGAAACACCCTCGGGCAGTTTGAGATGCTCGTCATCCAGTTGGAGAATGGGCCGATTGTGCGTTGCGTCCACCGGGCGAACGATCCAGAGACTGGGCTAGAATAGCACCCGGCCTGAAACGGCGAGCCCGGACGAAGAGACGCCACCAGTCCGTGAAAGAAAATGATTTCCAGTAGGAGAAAAGATGTCGAACCAATCCGTATCCAGTTTGAAGCCACTAGCTCCTGGTCTCATTCTTGCGCTGCTGGCGATTTCGTTCGGCTTTCTTCTCGGGAGTTCCTTTGGCGCGATTGAGAGCTCCATCAAAGATCACCTGCGCTCATCGGCGGATGCCGTTTTCGAAACGGTCTACAACAGCGATGCGGAAAAGCGGGATGCGGTCGTCAGCAAGTCATGGCGCTACTTGAAAAGAGCGCATCTTCACGGGGGTGCCATCGGTGCGGTAGCTCTGGCATCAATCCTCCTCCTCGGCCTCATCGGAGACCCGGGCCTGATCGAGCGAATCACTGCGGCGTCTTTTGGTGGAGGTGCTCTTCTGTACTCCATCTTCTGGCTCGTGGCCGGACTCAGCGCTCCATCCCTCGGCAGTACTCACGCCGCAAAGGAGGCCCTGGAATTCATCGCGATCCCCGGAGCGAGCCTTTGCCTTCTGGGTCTCGGGGGAACGTTGCTGACGGTATTTCTGCGGCTCGTGATGGCTCCGGCCGATTCAGACTAGAGAGGGTCGCTTTTGGCCAGGCATCAGATGCGCTCGAAACACAGCCCACCGTTTCCTCTGCTCGAAGATCCGATCGAGCTGGCCAGGCACCACGGTTGGCGGGGAGAGGTCTACCGCGACCTGCTCGCGATCGAACAGGGCGAGATGACTCCGCAGGAGTTTGATGCCCGCTATCTTTTCGAACGGGCAATCCTGGTACTCGATCTGACCGGCTTCACCGAAACGACGATCAAGGGGGGCCCTATTGCGAGTTTCCTGCAGATTCTCGACGCCCACAAGACGTGCATCCCGGTCCTGCGCGAGCTGCAGGCCTCGTACATCCGAACCTTTGCGGACGATATCGTCGCGCTGTTTTCGGAACCCGGCACAGCGCTCGACGCGGCGCTCGAGATTCACGTACGCTCGCAGGTCCGAAGAGAACTGGAAATCGATACTCCCGATCACGCGAGGTGCTGCATCGGCATCGGTTTCGGAAATGTGTACGAGATTGGCCCGAACCGAGCGATGGGTGACGAGATGAATCGCGCGAGCAAACTCGGCGAGGACACCGCGCGCGGTGGAGAGACGCTGGTGACCGAAGCCGTTCGCAAGCACCTGCACAGCAGAACGGACGTGCGCTTCGAGGAACAGAAGAACGATTCTCTGATCTTTCCCTTCTACAGCGTCGAGCGCGACTAGTACTGAGTCAATTCGACAATGACACCGTCGGGGGCGGCGATATACGCGTAGGTGAGCCCGGATGCTTCTCGTACCGGTTGGCTCAGAGTCGGTCGACAGCATACTGCCTTGGAGTGACCGCCCGCATCGAGATACGGATGCGGTCCTCTTGCTCGATTCCACCTGCTTCCGCTTCACGACTGGGTGCGTGTCGAGTGGAACAAGAGCACCTTTCCGTTGGGATCGACGAAGGGGCCGTGACTTCGCCCGCGGTCATCGTTGCGCAACGGTTCGAACTCGGTATCGGACACACCGATCCGACAGATCTGGTGACGCCCATCGACATCGCGGAAAAGGAAGAGCGTGCGGCCATCTGTCGAAAACCAGGGCCGATAGACAAAGCCTGTATTCGGCAACGGTTGCGGATCCGCAGTGCCATCGCTCGGGACTGACCACAGGCCAAGACGATCTTCGCGATTGGATACAAACACGATCGTCGAACCATCCGGGCTGAAGCAAGGCCTCTGATCCAGGTACGGACCTTCGGTGAATTGAACACTCTGCCCACCCGAGGCATCGATCACGAACAGATCTCCGTCCACTGGCAGTCCCAACGGGGTGATGTCTTCGACGCTCTGTTTTGCGCCAGGCGATTTCCGGTCAGACGAAAAAGCAACTCGCGAACCGTCCCAGGAAAACACCGGGTGGCGCGCACCCGAATCGGATGACGTCATGGGAAATCCTTCTGTCGATCCAGACGTATTGGCACACCAGATTCGAGGAAGGCCAGACGCCGCGCCTCCATAGACGACGCGCGATCCATCGGGTGGATACACGACTGATAGAAGAGACCATTCCCAGGCGAGATCTGCTGGACCTGGCCGCCGGGATGCGACACGTAGACATCGGCTTCGAGATTCAGCATCTCAGACCTCTCCGCTCAACGAGTAGAGTGCAGCCTTCTCTGTGTGTATGGATGCGGTATTGAAGAGTGGTGCTTCCACGTGGGCCAGTTGGAGAAGAAGCTCGATGGTCTTTAGGGCTGTCTCCCACCCATTGCCGTCATCCGGATTCTCGAGGCCGTCCTTGCGGCTTTCGTGCGACCAATGCCTGATTCACGAACAGCCAGTCGAATACCCGCAGTTTGCGCAGAACGTCATCAATACGCAGTGCGGCTTCAGCTGGGATGGGGATCTTGAGATAGGGCAGGAAGCCGACGGGCGCGCACATGAAACGTTCGAACCTCACGAACTCCAGGCCTGCGCCGCGCACGAGTTCGAGTAAGACGCTGCGATCGATGTCGGACTCGTGCGAATCGTCGCTCAGTAACCCAATACGCTCAGCGATCCGATCCCATTGAGGATTGGGACAGGTCGCCACGAAGAGACCTCCGGGGCGGAGCATTCGCGCAGCCTCGCGCACGGCATCCAGCGGCCGGGGCAGGTGTTCCAGCACCGCCAGGGCGATCACCGCATCGAAGCCCCCGGCTTCGAGCGTCTCGGGAAGTCGCATCGCATCTCCCTGCAGGAGCTCAATTGATTCCGGCAGTTCGGTCGATGCGACAGCCAACAGGTCTTCAGAATACTCGACACCTACGAGATGGGATTCGATGAGTTGGGAATGAAGCTCCGTCAGTGTGCGCCCCTCCGCGCATCCGAGTTCGAGCACGTGTCCATCGCGCCGTGCAGCGGGCAGGAAGCGCTCGATGGCCCGCGCAGCAACACGCGCGCGCACACGGTACCGGAATTCAATGTGGGGCTTTCGAACTCGGTCGGCGGCGTAGCTGGCGTCCAGGACCCCGCCGGACATCAGTTCAGCCTTCCGATCAGCTGAGTTCTCAAACCGCGTTCAGCGGTGGACATCGATTGGTGCATCGGGAACGACGTCTTTGACCTGTTCGGCGATCTTCTCATCGAAGACCTTGTCGTCGGGATTCATCGCTACCACAGACATTCCGGCGCGGAGTTTGCGGCGCAATTCACCCAACCCACGAATGCGCGTGAGTCCTTTCAGTACGAAAGACGGGCGCAGGTAGAAACTCTTGTAACACTTGACGAGCATCTCCCGAAGCTCCGCGCGCGTGAAGTTCTCTTCCCACACGGGCAACTCGAAACCGGATTGTGGATCTTCGGCAAACGCACCCCAGACGTCTTCCTTGATGATGCCGCTCTCCAGTCCCCTCCGATAGATCTCGGTCCCCGGGTAGGGACAGAAGATCGTGAAGTGCGCGTAGTTGGTATGCAGCTGCTTCGCGAGAGCCATCGAGTCCTGGATGTCGGAAGCGGTCTCGGTCTGCTGACCAATGATGAAGTACGCCAGAGTCTCGATTCCGGCATCCTGCGTCCACTTGAAGACGTTCTTCAGCCGCTCGACGTTGCTGTTCTTTCTGATCACTTTCAGCATGCGATCATTGCCCGACTCCACACCGAAGTGAATCCGATCGCAACCGGCATTCGCCATGGCCTTGAGTAACTCCGGGGAAATCGTATTGACGTGCGCGCGTACGTCCCATCTGAAGTCGAGTTTGCGCTTGGCGATCTCGTCGCATAACTCGAACACTCGGTCCTTGCGAACGGTGAAGGTATCGTCGTAGATGAATGCCTCACGGATACCCATCTCGGCGCACATCTCCATTTCGTCGGCGACGTGCTTCGCCGAACGCCAGCGAAATCCAGAAAGAACGGGCGAGAAGGGACGATCGCAGAACGTGCAGCGGAATGGGCAGCCGCGACTGGTAAACATGGTGGTAACCACATCGGAACGTCCCAATAATGATGTGTACTTCGTATAGTCGATCAGGTGACGCGCGGGCATGCCGAGTGTGTCGAGTTCATTCGTCGAAGGCGCGATGCCATTGTTAACGATCTGCCCAGCAGTGTCGGTATACACCAGCCCTTTGACGGAGGGCCAGAGATCCGGCCGGTCGAGTTTGTCGAGGAGGTCTTTGAAAGCGATCTCGCCTTCACCCTGAACCAGGAAGTCGACCTCGGGACGGCGAATCGTCTCGTTCGGATACAGGTGAACATGCGGTCCACCCAGGACGATCTTCGCCTCCGGATTCACCTGACGCACCAACTTGCAGGTGAGGATCACATCGACCAGCGTGAAGGTCATGGCGGTGATGCCTACGACGTCGAAGCGCTTTGTCCGCAGAATCTCGCGCAATTGCTCGTACGTGTACTCGTACGGCTGCGCGTCGATGATCTCGACCGGGTGCACGGAATGCTTTTCGAGGTATCCCGCCAGCATCAAGACGCCCAGCGGCGGGTTGTACCCGCGGTGCTTCTCGACGATCGCCGGATTCTTGCCGATCAGTTCGTTGAAGCGGGGCGGGCTGATCAAGAGCGTTCGCCTGGGGATCGGGTTCGAAACGGAATCCAGGCCGCGACTATTCTCGTTGAGCTGTGTCGGGGACAATGCCATCACCCGTATCCTGACAGATTCCACAACGTTCGCGTAGGGTTATCAGTGCCCGAAGGGCGTTCCTGACGCGTCTTCGGCGCCAGGCGATGCAACTGGCCGATTCCATGCTCCTATTTGGCGAAGCCGTCTACACTTCAACCGGCAGTTGGGCCGCAAGCATCGCGTAACGGGAGCGCGGTCAACTAGTCTTCCCGCGCGGCGAGCCTCTCGCGCGCATGCGAAATCTGATGGCTCTGATCGGTGGAGGGAATCAAGCTCAGATAGCGCTCGTAGTAAGGCGCAGCCGCGTCCAACCCGCCACCGAGATCGATCAACCAGGCCAGGCCGTACAGAGCCTCCGGATAATCTGGATCGATCTCGACGGCCCGCCTGTAGTGGGTGAGCGCGCGCGTCGGCAGTTTCGCCTCCAGCAAAGCCGTGGCCGTCAGCACGTGTACCAGAGAATTCTCCTGGAGCTCGAGCGCCTGCTCCCAGGCCTCGGCGGCTTCGAGATCCCGGTCGGCTTCCCATAGGCTGCGCCCCAGCTCATAGCGGGCGCGAAAGTGATTCGGCGACTTGGCGACTGCGTCGCGATGAAAGATCAGAGGATCACTCCAGGTCTGGTTGCGCGCATGAGCCGCAAGAGACAATGGAACACAGAGTGCGAGCAATAACGCGGAGCCCGCCGTCTGCAGTGCGCTTGGGAGCTTCGCCAGAGCTAGAGCGATCGCGGCAAAGATCGCGACCATCGGCAGATAGAAGCGATGTTCGTTGACCTGTTCGAGTGGAACCGGTCCAGATTCGATTGCATTGAGCGACAGAAAGGCGAACCAGGAAAATCCGAGCATCGCGTGTCTGCGCACGATCCAGAGGCCCGCGACCGCGAACATCAGCCAGCCGAAAATTGCCAGAAGCGTAGAAGGCGGATCCAACAACCCCGTCGACAGGCTGAACTCGTGTTCCAGATTCAGCCGGGAGGGCGCCGGCCACAGGAATAGCGACAGGTAGAAGAACACGACACGCGCCTGCGTGAGGACTCGCTCGGCGGGGCCGAAGCCCAGTTCGGGTGTCGTGTGCAATCGGAACAGCCCGCGCACCGGTTCGAACCAGATCTCGATGGCGACGCCGAATGCGCCCAGCGCAAGAGCGAGCCCGATCAGCAGAATCGGCGGAAACGAAGCCGGCAATCCACGTGCTCGACACAACTCGTAGAGCACGATCAGCCAGGGCAGGACGAACGCAATCTCCTTGCTACCGGCACCCAGAAGCGCAAATAGCCCGCTGACGATGAACCAGACGGCACGAGCGCTGCGATCGGGAGCGCGCGCGAAAACGTAGCTCGAAAGAGAAAGCAGAGTAAACAGGGTCGCGAGCGAGGTCATGCGTTGCACGGTGTACGTCACGGCCTGTGTGGCCAGTGGATGCAGGAGAAACGCACTCGCACAGATACTTGCCAGTAGAACATCGGGAGTGCGAACGCGTCGTGACTCGCGAGTCTGAGCCAGTAGAAGCGCGATCAACCACGCGAGCGCAAACCCGTTGAGCAGGTGGATCCCGATGTTCACCAGGTGATAGCCACGCGGATCGAGTCCGCCGTACAGATGATTCAGAGCCAGGCTGAGGTTCGCCACGGGACGAGTGACGGGGCGCACTTCGCTCAGCACCCGACTGACGGAGTCTGCGGAAAACTCGCTCATGTGCATGGCATCGGGCACCACGATCACATGCGCATCGTCCAGATAGAAAGGCGCACGTGTAGCGGGTTCGTAGGCCCAGACGGTCAGAACGAGTGCCAGTACGGAGATCGCGACGGAGGCGAACCTCGCGCTCCGCGCTGCGGCCATCAGTTCGCCCCGAACGCGTCCAGACCCGTGAGTTCGCGACCGATGATCAGAGTGTGAATGTCGTGCGTGCCCTCGTAGGTGCGCACGGTCTCCAGGTTCATCATGTGTCGCATGGAGCAGTAGTCATCGACGATGCCATTGGCACCGAGCATGTCGCGCGCCAGTCGTGCGATCTGCAGAGCGATGTCGACGTTGTTCATCTTGGCCATCGACACCATCGAATGGTGGAGCTTGCCCTGGTCTTTGAGGCGACCCAACCGCAAGCACAGCAGTTGCGCCTTGGTGATCTCGGTAGCCATGTAGGTGAGCTTCTGCTGCGGAATCTGCAGCGAGCCGAGCGGTCGGTCAAAGACCTCTCGCTCCTGCGAATATCGGCGCGCTTCGTCGAAGCAGGCCTGCGCGGCCCCTATCACTCCCCAGGAGATTCCGTAGCGCGCCTGATTCAGGCAACCGAGGGGACCTTTGAGACCCTTCACGTTAGGCAGTCGATTTTCCTCGGGGATCTCGACGTCCGACAGGTAGAGCTCGCTGGTCACCGACGCACGCAACGAGAACTTGCCCTTCATGTCGCGCGCTTCGAAGCCGGGTCGATCCTTCTCCACGACGAAGCCCTGGATGTCGTCGTCAGTTTTGGCCCAAACGATCGCCAGATCGGCGATGGAGCCGTTGGTAATCCAGCGCTTGGTGCCATTGAGCACCCAAGTGTCTCCCTTGCGCACTGCGCGGGTCAGCATGCCACCGGGATTCGAACCGTAATCCGGCTCCGTCAGGCCGAAGCAACCGATGAGTTCACCGCTCGCCATGCGCGGTAGCCACTTCTCACGCTGCTCTTCAGTGCCGTACGCGTGGATCGGGTACATGCACAGACCGCCCTGCACAGAAGCGAAGCTGCGAATGCCGGAGTCGCCGCGTTCGAGCTCTTCCATCACGAGCCCGTACGCCACGTTGTTCATCCCGGCGCAGCCGTAACCCTCGATGTTGGCCCCAAAGAGCCCCAGCTCCGCCATCTTCGGGACGAGTTCCATGGGAAAGGAACCGTCTTGACGGACGTGTTGCACCACGACCGGCAGGAATTCCTTCTCGACGAAGTCGCGGACGGTATTGCGGACGATTCGCTCTTCGTCTTCGAGCTCGTCCTCAATCAGATAGAAGTCCAGGGGTTCAAACGGCATGCGGCCTCCAAGTCAGGGGTCCAGGAGTCAGGGTTCCAGTGAAGGACCCGGACAAGCATACCGGTTGGCGCGGGCGCTTACGTGCCCGCGCCAACGGACTTCAATGCTGCGCTAGGAAGCCTGCGCCTGCTCTCGGCTGATCTCGTTCAGCTTGCGCGAGATGGTGTTGAGCTTGCGGTGGAGCTTCTCGATCTCGGTCTTGCTGGCGATTCCGAAGGCGTCGTAGACCTGCGCGCGGGCGCTCTCGACCTGACCTTCGATGTCCTTGCGCAGCTTGTTGGTGCGCTTGTAGAGATCCGTCTTCTTGATGCGGGTCTCGACGCGATTTCGCTGCTTGTTGATCTGGGTCTCGAACTTCTTGCGACCGTCATCGAAGTTCTCGCGCATCTCGGTCAGCTGCTCGTCGAGACTCTTGAGAGCGTCGTTGAAGCGATCAAATCCGTTCGTGCT
>JAAELY010000104.1 GCA_024226335.1 bacterium | reverse complement strand
GGTCGAAGAACTGTGCCGCGAGGCCACGGACGCGGGATGCATGGTACTGACCGGACGCTGCCACGAGGTCGATGGTGCGCCGGCTTTCTGGCCCTGGATCCAGGCGATTCGAGAGTGGATCCGGCTCAACGGGGAGAAGCCGATCCCGGAGGAACTCGCGAAGGATGCGGAATTCTTCGCAAGTTGGAGCCCCGAAGCCGAAGCACAGAACACCGGCTCCGCGGCGAGAACCAGCGAAGGTGCGGAGGCGCGTTTTCAGTTTTTCGACCTCGCCACTCGTGGCCTGCGAAAGTTCGCTGAGCAGTCACCGCTGGTTCTGGTGCTGGAAGACATGCAGTGGGCCGACCCCGCTTCTCTCGGGCTTCTGCGTTTCGTCGCCGCGCAGCTGCACGACGAGAGGGTACTCGTGCTCGGAACCTGTCGGGAGGATGAGTTGCCTCCCATTTCGGAGCTCAACGAGACTCTGGGCGAGCTTGCGCGCGAGTCCATATTCCGACGTCTTGCGATCAAGGGGCTCGAGCGAGAGCACATAACCGAACTCCTGCTCCAGATCGTCGGCAAAGACATTTCTCCCGGTTTGGTCGAGTTGGTGGCCTCGATGACCGAGGGCAATCCCTTCTTCATCGTCGAACTCGCACGCATCCTCGACGCGGAGGAAGGCGAACTGGAGATCGAGCTTCCGCTGAGCATCTCTGCGGCAATCGGACGCCGGCTGGGAATGCTCACGGCCGAGGCCCGGAAACTTTTAGCCTTGGCTTCGGTGATTGGCCGGGAGTTCTCCATGACGCTGCTGTCGGAAGTCGCTGGACCGGAGCACCAGCCCATCCTCGCGGCTCTCGAAGGACTGGTTGCAGCTCGAATCATCGAGCCCTCGAGCAACGCCGCAGATACTTACCGCTTCAGTCACGCCCTGATCCGCGAAACGCTCTACCG
>JAAELY010000103.1 GCA_024226335.1 bacterium | reverse complement strand
CTCTATCGGCAAACCGTTAGCCCGACGCGAGACGCTTCTCGCGGCGCCTAGCCTGTACCGGTTGATAGGCCAGGCGACCATGATGCTCGCAGTATGGCATCGGCCCGGCCTTCGTTCGGCCGCAGAAATGAAAGCTCTCCTCGCTCGGATCACCGATGGGCCAACGGCACATCGTCTCTTTTAGTGTGACGATGCTCGCCCGCTCATGGAGGGGGATGACGAGTTCTTCGATCGGTGCCGGCGACGGTACGAATTCTTCCTCGTAGTTCGGCTTCAACGCGACGTTGCCGCGCGTACCGAACGTGAGCGATGGCCCTTGGCTGTGCTGCGGGACATGGTTGCCACGTGCCCGGGGCACACTTGAGCGCGAGCTCGTCGCGCGTCCCGAAAGCCCGAGACGATGGACTTTGCCTATCACCGCGTTGCGGGTCACGCCGCCTAAGCGACCCGCAATTTGACTGGCACTCAGTCCCTCCGCCCAGAGCTTCTTCAGCAGTTCTACTCGTTCATCAGTCCAAGCCATGTTGGCCTCCTCGTTTGGACTCAGATTCCACTCGTCCCGCAAGACGGCTT
>JAAELY010000102.1 GCA_024226335.1 bacterium | reverse complement strand
TGAACTATCAATCGACTTTCCATCTCTGTTAACGGTCGAGTCAGTGACCACCGGCAGAGCCGGTGGCATGAGGAAGGCCCCTAACCCGGATTATTCATTAGCCGTTGGGCGCTAGCCTGGGCTGTCAAAAAGCTGGGGTTGCGGCGACCTTGGGTTGCGCAAGTTTTATTCCGCTTCCGGGGGCCGATAAGTCTTCTCGGCGTGCAACGTGTATGCCTGGCTGAATTTTTTCTTTGGCCCAAGCTTTAACGTGGCCGATGCGGCATCGGCGCAGTGACTCCGCCAACGTTGTCACGCTGAACTTCACCGTGCTCGCGGCGATCGAAAGGATCTGGCCAGTCAAGCTGTTATTGTTTTGCGACGTGCCAAGTAATCGTTTCCCTTTGCCAATCAGGGATTCGATCACTTCACTGCTACCGGGAAGCCGACCCTCCTGACTCTCACACCGCGCACATTGTTGCTCAACCACCAACGTCAGTTCCGCAATCAAGTCTTGGACCACTGGTATTTCGCTAGTCCCCAAAGCCGCTTTCAACTGGGAGACCGTCTCACCGGAGTATCCCCAGCGACGCACCGCCGTGCAACTCGCCTGTCCGACTTCACACAACTGAGTCCAGCTGCCAAGTTCCTCACAGTACTCCTCCAGCCACCCAAGTTGTGCCTCGACGCTTTGGATCTCCAGACGGTCTTGCTGGCGAGCGGTTAGATTGCCGCTGCGGACTCTGTCAAGCAACCATAGGGCTCGCCGACCCCAGCGAATTTCCGGGTCCAAGTTCATGTACCGGGCTTTTGTCTTCGGACGAGGTGGCTTCAGGTGCGCAAGCGAACTTTGCCGCAGCTTGTTGGCACATCGGCAACAGGCCTGCCGGTACTGGCTGAAGCGATCTTCTTTACCCAGACGTTTCCAAATCAAGCGGCATGCCAAGTGAACGATGTCGTACAGCGAAATCACCTTGGGATGATCTTGCCGGAACAGTTCGACGCCTTTTTTCAGGTCCGAACCGCAATCATTGAGGATCGCCAGCGGGACGCCAACCCGGTCAGAAATCTCTTTCAGTTGATCGTTAACAACGGCTCCGTTGGAGATCTCCGTGGGAATCAGAGCCAACACGTCAACGTCACTGTGCTGCAGGGGACGCTCGAGCCCAGTGAACTTTTCAGCACTGATTCCTAGAACGACAAAGCATTTAAGCGAACCGGCAGCAATCATGTGATCCATGATCCAGACGCGATCCGAGCAAGATGCATCGGTCGCATTGCTGATCCGATCGAGTCCAACTCGCAGGAGGTAGTTTTGAACGGTGGCATGGGTGAGTCCATCGAAGCGATGCCCACCGATAAACTCGCAGATCAATCCACTGATCCTCGAGGCCGCTCTCATCGAAACGGCCCCCTCAATCACGATCCTCAGCACCAGCATGACCAATTCGATCGAAAGGCTGCTGCCAGGAACCTTCGGAGCATCGAGCAACTCGCCTTTAATGGAGACAGGCGGCGAGAGTTCTGGGCGATCTGGATTCTCACAGCGACCCGGTACGTCTACCGGGCATGGTTCATCTTTTTTTATATTCGCGAAGTTCAGCCTCAGCAGCTTCGGCCCGCGCCCGCCACCTCGCGCGGCTTTTCTCAACGGCCCTAGCTTGGTTCTCGGCCGATCGCCGCTGCTCCATCAACTCCCGATACTTCACCCGCAGGTGGTCCCGCCCCTTTTTGAGCATCGCGATGATTTTGTGTGGAGGAGAACGATACTCTTCAATAGCTTTGACCATATCGCAACCTGGCGGAACAAGGGCTGGAAATCGACTACGGAACAGGAATAAAATCACAACATCGAAAAACCGCGTCAACCCCAGCTTTTTGACAGCCCAGGCTAGCGCCCAACGGCTAATGAATAATCCGGGTTAGCCACTTGGGCTGAACTCTGGCGAGTCCAGCTACCCAAGAATTACGCTCTGACAGAGAACTCGCAGAAGAAGCCGGGCGTCTTCGGAGAAAACGGCGACTATTCGCCGGTCGGGAGCGAGTCTTCCACGCGGCCCCCTTGCGGAACTCGCTTGGCAAGACAGGCGGTATTGATCATGCGCGCGGCCTGGGCAAACCAAATACACGCGGCCACAAGCGAAATCGCGGCTCCGGCCAAGGCAATCGGCCCCAAGGCGAATTTCCATAAGCCGAAGGAAACAGCGGCCAGCAGGGCCATTGAGGCCCACACGGTTTTTCCAAAGGCACCTTTGCCGCTCCTCTTCTGGCTGTGCTGAACGATCGCGGATCGAGCCGAAGTGTTGGCCACTTCGCGGAGCGCGCCGAGATCAGTCTTCGACTCCGGGGCCAAGTTACGCGGCCGGTATTCCGAGAGATCGAATGGTTCTTCCGACGGAGGCTCGGGGGCAGTTTCGCACGTGGGCTCTGCGGACGGCTCTTCCTCGAACCCCCGCTCCTGCGTGGCCACGTAAGGCGTGTCGTCCACTTCCGGCCTCGGCGAGTCGTCCCCTCGCAGGCGTTGCATCAAGCCGGTCATATACTCTTCAACACTCTCGTCTTGGCCGCCGTCGTTGACAGCGGGTGCGATTGTTTCGTTGGACGACGAGTCGCGGGGCGAATGCATTGGACTCGAAAACGGAGTCTCTTCAGGACACCGATTTTCCGGCTCTGCACTGTCCACCTGTGTACCGAACGTGTCTTCATGTGCGCCGGATACGTCCACCTGTGCATGGAGCGTGCCTTCGTGTGCGCCGGGCATGTCCGTTAGTGCATCCGGCGGCGTGGCGTCAGCCAACGGCATGCTTGTGTCGGGGGCCGTGTGGGGATCAATTTGCGTTTGCTCGAACGGCTGGACACCTTCGTCAAACGCAGCCGAAAAGCCCGGGGTTTCCGCATCGGTCGGCTGCAGGTTGGGGCCGGCTTCGTCGTTGTGCCGGGACTCGATTTCGTTCTTCAGCGTATCCAGCTCATCGCGGGCCGCGGCCAGTTCCTTGTCGCTTTCCACCAGATCCGCTTGTCGCCGCTCGAGCAACACGGAGCGTTCGCAGAGTTCATCGTCGTACCGTTGCCGCTCCTGCTGCCAGGCAGTCCGATCCGCCTCAAATTGTCTTTTTTGCTCCTCGAACCTTTCCGATTCTGCATCGAAGGTCTCTTGGGCGCGAGACGACCCGCTTTCGGCTTCGGCTCGTTGCCGCTCGATCTGCTCACGGCTTTCCGTGAGTTGCCGCTGAGAGGTTTCCAGGTCCCGTTGTCTTTCCGCGTGATCGGCGGCGAGCTGTCGTTTTCGCTCGGCGAGTTCGGCTGCCTGGGTTTCGACTTCCGCCGCCTGACCTTCCAGTTCCGATTGGCGGCGCCGCAGGTCGGCTTCGAGTTCCCGATGCCGCTGTTCGAACTGAACTTCGAGTGTCTCCTGCTGATCGGTTAGAGCCTGCTGAACGCAGCGGGTCCGCTCCCGGTCCCCGTGGTATTCGGCCTGCAGGCGGTGCAGGCGTTCACGGGCCGAGCGGAGCTGGTTGGCAAGCTGCTGGACTCGGAGCGTGGCGGAATGGCGGGTCTTGGCGAGCGACGATCTGAGGAGGTCGGCCTGTTGCCTGGCCTGTTCTACAACCTGGTGAAGCGGAGTCGCGTCGTCCCGCCCTTTTCGCGGGAGGGCGGCGGTAGGTGAACGACGGTCGAGCCGTCGGGCGGTTGCCTCGTCGATGACCTCGAGTTCGACGGGGCCGACGACCAGCCGGTCACCGACCGAAAGGGGGGCGGAGTCGAACATCCGGCCGTTGAGTCGGGTGTTTTCGTCGAAGCGACGAACGAAGGTGACTCGGCGGCCGCGGAAGATAAGGCAGTGTACGGTGTTCACACCGGCGGATCGTAGGCGAAGGGTGCACGACTGCCCCGATCCCACGGTGCATCTTGGCGCCGAAAGGCGAACGATCTGGCCGCCATGTTCCGTTCCGCGCACGAGTAAAAACAGGTCCTGCGGAGGTGTGCCCAGCAGGCTTTTGGCGCGACGTGACCGAGTTTTGGCCGTGATTTTGTCCATGTTGGCATGTGGGGCTTGTGGTGGGGTTCTGCCGGCGGCGGGTGTGGGGGTGGGCTTGGCGGTCCATCGTAAGTCCGAAAGTCCCAAAGACATGTAGCTTACGATGGGCAGTGCGTCAAAACGCAGGCCGGGCAATCCGGCCGATCCCCGGCGCGAGTATTCGCGGACAAGGCAAACTTTGTCGAAAAAACGGCTGCATCTTGCTGCCGAATTTGTCGATTATCGGTTAGCGACAACTGATATCGACTATGAGGGGGGCGCCGCAGGCCGCAACGGCCGTGGCGCGACCTATAGTTAACGGCAGCGTCCGGAAGAGTCCGGGCACAGAAACTACATCTCACACTTTTTTGGAGGTTCGAATCCGGCTCATCTGAAGGGGGGGAACACCTTCGGCGAAGGCCATGATCGGACACCCGGGACGGCGGACATGGCACGCAATGATGCAATTTCCAGTATGCGCGAGCTATTGCTCACGCGACGCGACGCACTGCGCAAAGCCCTTAGTGGGGACCTGAGCCTACTCAGAGAGCTCAACAGCGCAACCTCTGGCGACGTCGCGGATTGCGCCTTGGATGCGGCGCAAGACGAACTCACTTGCCAACTGGCCGAAGTCGAGGCCCGCGAACTGACAAGCATCGACAACGCCCTGCAGCGAATGCGCGACGGCGAATACGGCGGCTGCGAAACATGCGGCTGCGAAATTCCCCTGGCCCGCCTGCAAGCACTGCCCTACGCGACAATGTGCATCCAATGCCAGCGTGAGGCGGAAAGGCAAGGTGTTCAAACGGGTATTCCCCTCAACTGGGCCAGGGTCTCCGACGCCGATCCGATGGACCTGGACGTTCCGGTTGGCGACCTGGAATTGAGCTGACCTGATCGTCGTTCCGACCGAAAAGTATGGCGCCCGGGAGGCCTGCTTCCCGACCTGCCCCCTGGGGCAGCGTTGGAGGGCAATCTGTTGAAGCGTATGAGATCCGACCTCCGGCGCGCCCCCTCTTGTTCCGATTGCGATTCGAAGGGATTGTCGTCATGCCGTGCGATCCGAGGCGAGCTTTTCGCGTCTGCTTGTTTCTTCTGGTGGTGTTGTCGATGGCAGCCGCCCCAGGTCTGCTGGTGGCCCAAACAAGTGACGGCAGTTCGCCATCGCGAAGCGCGAGAGATCAGTTGTATGAACAATTGGCACGCGATGCAGCGGCCATCGAACAAGCCAGCGTGCTGAAACAGGCGGTCCGGCTGGTCAAACCGACCGTCGTCCACCTGGAGGCCAAAAAGATCGGGCAGCCGGTCAGCAACTACGGCGCCCGCAAGCCCCGCGAGGAGGCGGGCTCGGGGGTGATTGTCGAGCTGAACGGAAAGCACTTTGTCCTGACCAACCGGCACGTTATCAGCGATGCACCGCTGAAGAATATTAGGGTCTCCCTGGCCGACGGTCGCCGATTGCAACCGACAGCCAAATGGGACGACGACGGCACGGACGTGGCTGTGATGGCCGTAACGGCCGACGATCTCACCTCGGCACGACTGGGCGATAGCGACAAGGTCGAAATCGGCGACTTCGTATTGGCCGTGGGCAGTCCCTTCGGGCTGAGTCATTCCGTGACCTATGGAATCGTCAGTGCCGAAGGCCGTCGCGATCTCAAACTCGGACACGCCGGCGTGAAGTACCAGGACTTCTTTCAGACCGATGCCGCCATCAACCCGGGCAACAGCGGGGGGCCGTTGTTGAACCTGCGGGGCGAAGTGATCGGCGTGAACACGGCCATCGCCAGCAACAGCGGCGGCAGCGAAGGGATCGGGTTTGCCATTCCGATCAATATGTTCATGGTCGTCGCCCGTCAGCTTATCGAAAACGGTCGCGTCGTGCGGTCTTTCCTGGGCGTGCACCTCGATTCGCAATTCGACACGCCCAAGGCCGCCGGC
>JAAELY010000101.1 GCA_024226335.1 bacterium | reverse complement strand
GGCACGAAGGTGCCGAAGGCCTTGGCGCGCGTGATGAGGCTGGCCATGCCACGGTTGTCGGGTGCATTCAGGTCGTGAAGAAACTCGGAGATCGGCAGACGGGAGAGAGCGGAGCGGGTGTCGGCAGCCTCTTTGGCGACGCCGAGAAACATGGCGTGGTCCGTTACAGCGTAGAAGTCGAGCGATCGCTGGAGCTGGATCTGATAGCCCGCAGGGTGGGGAATCGCCTCGCCCTTGGCATAGCGATACGCGTCGCGAGGCGTCGCAAGAGAGCCAAACGCGAAGGCGTCGAAGGAGTACTCGGTGTGGACGTGGAGATCGCCGAAGTAGGCGTTCCGCTCCGGGTTTGCCTCCGGCCGCAGGGTGATCGTGTCCTGAGACGGCTCGAACATCTCGTTCTGCGTCTGGGCGCCGACCAACCCGCGAGTCTCGCCGCTATTGATGGCGTTGGATGACTCGAAGTCTGGACAACCCGACAGGACGAGTGCGCTCAGCGAGACCAGCGATGCAGTGAAGATGATTCGGACACCCGAGTGCATGATTCCTGTCCTTCCGCGTAATTGGCAGATGCGCCTCCCATGAAACCATCCATCGGCTGGGAGGTCATCCGTACGGGTGGTATCACACAAAGAGCATGGTCTGTGGGGAGGGCGCCTCGGGTCGGGAATCCTCTCTGCCTCAGTCGCTCGTATCGCGGGCGGCGGCCTCGATCCAGTTCGAGAACTCGCAGGCGAGATGCCAGTAATGCCCTCTTAGGATCGGGCCAGGGAACGCCCGCGGCATCTCGATGCCGAGCCGGGCTCGCAACCCATTGCCTTCGTCGCGGAACTGATGTCGGACCCGTCCGACGACTCGCCCATCCGAAAACCGCGCGGTCGCAGTCATCTGGACGGGAAACTTCGGATCGGGCTGCAGTTCCGGTCTATCTTCATCGTTGAAGCCGATGAAGATATGACTGGGCAATGGCGAGTTCCCCACCGTCTCGATGACTTCCTGTGTGCCGTCACTTGCCAGGCTGATGAGCCAATGGTCGGGATTGGCGGCGAGCATGGTCGCCTCATCGTTGGAATGGTGGGCACGCATGAACCACTCTACATACGCCTTCGCACCGATTCCCTCTGCCAACACATCAATCGTGCACAGCTTCCTGCGGCCCCTGGAGAGCGCGAGGACTGCCCCGATGACGATCCGAGATCGCTTGCACTTGCTCCGAGTCAGCTCGCGAATGCCGTCTGGTCCAAGCCGCCCCTTCAACACGCCTAGCATCTGGCGCATGTCACTCACGGATTCTGGTTCGATGCGAGTCAGGCCGGCGTCCGACAGGAATTCCCAAACCCTCTGTGGTCCCAGGTGAGCTGCGATCAGACGAATCGCTCGTCTTCCTCGTTTCAGTTCCCACGCTTCGATTTCCTGTCGCGAAATCTCACGCCCATCGAAAACTGCGGTGGTAGATATGGCCATCATTCCCATTTCCGAATGTCATTGAGCAAAGCCTGCCTTCTCCTTACGGGTAGCCACACGCGGCCCAGACACTCCCGCAGCACCGAACGAAGAAGGCGTCTGGATTCTGACATGCCCGGCCCACCAAGCACAATATTGCAGGTGCGCCGATTGGAAGCGCGGGCCTCGCGATGATTCTTGCGCGCGGCCCCTAACAGGCCCGGTCGAGCGGATGTGCCATACTCCACGGGTGCACCGAGAGGAGATCCGATGGAGCCTTTCAGCTACGACGCGAGTCAGGACCCGGTCAGAGCCGATCTGATCGCCGCCCATCGGGCGGCGTGGCAACACATCGCGGCCCCCGGTACCTGGCTCAGCGGTGCCGAGCGGGTGGCCGTTGCCGATGAAACCCGGCGCGCTCGCAACTGCGCCCTCTGCGCAGAGCGCAAGGCGGCTCTGTCGCCGTTCTCGGCCGAAGGCGATCACGACCACGCCGGGCTGCTCTCCGAGGCGATGGTCGATCAGATCCACCGCGTCACCACCGATGCGAGTCGGCTCACCCAGAAGTGGCACGACGAGTTGATCGCGGGTGGACTCTCCGTCGAGAACTACGTCGAGGCGCTCGGGGTCGTCGTGCTCGTGATCAGCATCGACGAATTCAATCACGCGATCGGACTCCCGTACGAGCCCCTGCCCGAAGCGAAGCCGGGCGAACCAACCCACTACCGCCCGGCCGGTGTGCGCATGCAGGACGCCTGGGTGCCGATGGTCGACCTCAAGGCCGCCGACCCCGCGGAGAAGGAGCTACTCGGTGGCCCGGGAGGCCGCAGCGCGAACGTGATCAAGGCGCTCAGCCTGGTGCCCGCGCAGGTCCAGGCGTGGAGCGATCTGTCGGACGCGCAGTACCTTTCGCGCGATCGCATGATGGGTATGGAGACCGGACGGTCGATCGATCGATCGCAGGTCGAGCTCGTGGCTTCCCGCGTGGCCGCCATGAACGAGTGCTTTTACTGAACCACCTCCCACGCGGTGATGCTCCGTGCGAGCATCGAGTTTCACGGGAGCGATGGTGATGTGCGCGCCGTGACCGAAGGCGAGAAGCTCGGCGACGCCGGAATCGAACACGGCGAGCGACTCATGACCTTCGCACGCGCGGCGGTTGCGGGTGACGAAGCCGAGTTGGCGACCGCTCGCGATGCGCTGCGCGCCGCGGCGGGATCCGAGGTCGTGGTCGACGCAGCCGGTGTGATCGGAAACTTCCAGCGCATGGTGCGAATCGCCGACGGCACCGGGATCCCCATCGACGGGGTGGTCCGAGCCCTGTCGGAGGACTTCCGCGAAGACATCGGCATCGACGATTTCGTCACCCGTCGCGCCGCAGACATGGGCGTGCTGGCACGCACCGTCGGACCCGCTGCACGCGGGGCCGTCAATCTCTTCTTGCGGGTCGCGGGGCGTCGCTCGCGCAAAGCCCCTTCGAGCGACTAGGACCCAGTGCCCTAGGGAACCTCTGCACAGGGAGGCTGCGGCTGCGAAGCGCGATGCATCCGCCTGCGCTGCGTCGCGCGACCCTCTGCAGATCTACGGATCTGCGATCGGATCACGCTTCTTGCTCAGGCGGCGACTCCCGCTTCTCGC
>JAAELY010000100.1 GCA_024226335.1 bacterium | reverse complement strand
GTCAAGGAAACCGGTCAGCTGGACGGGGTGATTTGCGACTGTGTCTCGTTCGCCTTGAGCGGCGCCAACGTGCGTTACGAGATCGACCTGGTCCAGGACCTCTGGCCGGTCGATTTCGACAACGGACAGATCAGCCAGGTACTCAACAACGTACTGATCAACGCCGTTCAGGCGATGCCCGAAGGTGGCGACATTCGGATCCGTGCACGAAACCTGGCGCGAGGCAGCGTCACCGGCACGAGAGTCGTCGAAATCAACATCGAGGACACGGGAAGCGGCATTCCCGAAGAAGCGATCGAGCAGATCTTCGACCCGTACTTCTCAACACGGCAGGACGGGCAGGGTCTGGGGCTGGCCACGGCGCACTCGATCGTGCGTCGCCACGACGGGGAGTTGACGGTCACATCCGTTTCAGGCCAAGGAACCACGTTCAGGATCCGGTTGCCGGCGTCGGACAACCTGGCCCCGGTCCCGGCAATCCCGGAACGGCCAACTCCCGAACGGCGCTCCGGCGGTCGAGTTCTGGTGGTCGACGATGATGCGGACGTACGCTCGACGATCGAAGCGATGCTTCGATCCCTGGACTACGAGGTCGTCTGCGCCGCCGAAGGCGGCAAGGGGCTCGATCTGTACGGAGAGTCTCTCGACGCCGGAAACCGGTTTGATGCGGTGATCCTGGATCTCACGATTCGAGGAGGCATGGGGGGCCGGGAGACCATCGGCCACCTGCTCGAACTCGACCCCGACGCCGGAGCAATCGTGGTCAGCGGTTACTCCAGCGATCCGGTCATGGCCGACTTTGAAGCGTATGGATTCCGCGCGCGCGTGAGCAAACCGTTCCTGCGCGCGGACCTTCAGTCGGCGCTGGAGCAGATCCTGGATCCGTAGATCAGCTCAGATCTTCGATCTTCCCGCCTGGAGCGCAGCGCTTGACCGAAGCGATCCCGCCGGAGCATCCCGATGAACCGGCGTAGACCTGCGATCGCCCGATCGGCTCACCGTTCGAAGCCTTGAGCACGAAGCAAGCGCCGCCGCTCTTGGCCTTGCTGCGGTCGAAGTTCTTCTCGGCCTTGGCGTGCTTTTTCACCGACTTGATGCCGTTC
>JAAELY010000099.1 GCA_024226335.1 bacterium | reverse complement strand
GGCTGGGGCCGCGGTAGATCTCGTCTCTGACCGGGTAGACGTGGCCGGCCTCGTCGTACTCGTACTCCCGCAGCAGCTGGCCGCCTGAATCCCGCAGCGTCCAGCGCAGGTCGCCGCGGATCAGCTCCAGCGTGCTGATGCGCTCGTCGTCCGCGGTGTAGGCGAATACCCAGGTGTGGGGCGCGCCGTCGCGCTGGCGGCGGATCAGCCGGTTCAGCGCGTCGTACTCGAACGTCACCGCCGTTCCGGTCTGATCGACCATGCTCAGCAGATTGCCCGCCGTGTCGTAGACCGCGGGGCTCGAGAGACGGTTGGTCGCCGCGTCGACCGCGATGTTCTCGATCACGCCGTCGGTATTGACCAGCAACAGGTTGCCGAAACGGTCGTAGCCGAACAGCTGGCGGGTGACGACGTCCGAGAGATCGTCGGCCTCGGTCTCGGTCCCGGTCGCGCTCCAGGCTGAGTTGTCGCCCGATTCGAAGCCGTCGGCAAAGATCTGCTGGCCGGGGACGCTCGGCACGTAGAGCTCGGTGCCCACCAGGCGGCTGACGGAGTCGTAGAGGTACTGGTCGGTCTCGTCGCCCAGCACGGGGCCCATCTCGAGGATGTTACCCGCTCCGTCGTAGCGATAGCTGCCCGTCGTCCAGAGGGACTCGGTGCTGGCGGTCGCGGTGATCGAGGCGGGGCGGGACATCTTGTTCGGTTCTTCGCCGTAGGTGTCGGTGACGCCGTTGGCGCGCACTTTGCGCTCAGTCACAGAAGTCCCTAAAAGACCGCTCGTGATGACTGATCGCCTCACCGAGAGTTTCGGACGTCTCGCTTCTTTCGTCCGGATCCTGTTCCAACAGCAGTTCTCGGCACTGAGAATCGGATTCCTGAATGCGACCGGAGTCGTTCTGGCTTTGGATAGAATCGGCTGGACGCAATACCGCTCGCCCGGAACGACCCGGAAAGACCGGTAACGAAGAAACCTTTCATCAGGAAGACGAGGCCAGGCATCGATCGCAACATATCTCTTCATTGTGGCGGTCTGATCTCCTCGCCTTTCTCTGGGATCCAGCGATCTCCATTGACCCTCTTCTGGGTGTTCCGCCGGGTGTCTCTGAACTCGTCACCTGGCGCCCATTCTTGTCAAGAACGACAACCCGATCGCACTTGACCGTAACTCTCATTAACGAGTGAACTAACTGTGCTCCATGAACTCTCTCAGCGGCACGACCTTGAGGTGATACGCCGCGTTGAAATTCTCGACGCGGTCGGTCCAGTCTGCGAGTCTGCGTGCACCGGAGAACCGGAATAGGTCGGCCTGGGCCCTGAACAGAGCCATTCTGACTCGGACGATTTCTTCGTCGGTCGGCCGATCGGTCTCCGCGCCCAACACCAAGGCCCTTCGAAACGTCTCGAGGGCCTGGCGTGCGATTTTCACGGGTATCAGCTCGACCTGCCCTTTGCCAGAGAACCACCGAGCAAATAACCTCCGCAAACCCCTGAAACGCCGGCTGCGGGCGCCAAGATCGTCACAAACCTCAGCCCAGGACTCGAATGTCTTTGCCAGCTGTTCCGATCGATCCTCATCTGAAAGAAACTCTCGACAGCGTTCCCATCGATCCCAAAGTACGTGATCCAATGAACGCTCCAGGAGGCGCAGTGAGGCGACAGTTGCAGTCAACGTTGACGGTTGGATCATTCGCAGTCTCCCCGAAGGATTCCTAGAGGCCAAACCATGACGCTCTGCGAAAGACGGGATTCAAACCGGATATGTCCAGCGGCGTGTCGGTCGGAATGCGCCGTGTATTGCGGGGCCCTATATTTGGGTGAGGAACGGATCCTTCAGGCAGATCGAACTCCACAAATCTATCGCCCTTGTCCGCACCAAGCTCGCCCTTCGCCGTACTCGGTGGGCCGAACGGCTCCACTTCGACGTCCACTCCCAGGGGATCGCCTCGCGACGGGTCTATCGCCATATCTTCCTTAATACCCCGAGCTCCGTCCTTGGAAGTGAAGTGTCGAGCCCTGGCTGGCGGAGGCTCACTTGGTGTCGACCCTCCGAAGTCGAGACCAATTGCCAATAGGCTTCTGACAAGCGAGAAGAAACCGGCCGCATAGGCTCCGCCTCGAAGCTCCGATGCGCCTCCTTCAATGAGTGGATCCCCTGGCGCTGGTGCGTTGGCTGGATCCGGCGAGAGTAACGCTCCCCCGACAACCGCCGCGGCGAAGACCAGAGGCAAAGCAACCTCACCGTCGGGGTCGACAGCGTTGATTGGATTATTCTGTACGTAGGCGTAGCGGTTCCAGCTCTGCGGCAGATTCGGCTCGCCCCCGACCGGATCGGTGCTTAGAAAGCGTCCCCCAAACGGATCGCAGTACCGTGCGTGCATGTAATCCAGGTCATCCGACTCACCCCCGGCGAAGAAGTCCCGCTCGTGGCCGGTGAACTTCAGCGGGTGCCGGTCCTGGTTCGCCAGAGTGGC
>JAAELY010000098.1 GCA_024226335.1 bacterium | reverse complement strand
GTGAAGGGACTCTATCCCGAACGTTTTCTTGAATGCGAGCCAACCCTGATCTCGTTTCGCCGACATCTTCAGTTGGTTCCGGCATTGCCCGCATTGCGGGATATCGCTGCGACGCACCTGTCTGGCTTGCCCTCACCACTCGGATTGCGACCCCCCCATGTTCGGGACGGTGAACGCCAAAACGTTCGCCAACACCGAGTGGGACCGGATCCGCCACCGGCACTGACGTAGCCTCGCGCAGCACACATTTCGTGGACATCCGAGGGCTATTCCATGATCGCTACCGACACTTCCGCCATGCACGACCTGCGCCACCAGATCGCGCTGTTCCGCTATGGGTTACTCGCCGACATCGTTCATCTGCCGCCTGGAACCAAGGGGCTGTACCGACGCCTTGAGGATAAAGCCGCGCTCGAATACAACATCCCCGGCACCAGCCGAACCCGAGTGGCTACCGAGACCCTGCGCGATTGGCTACGCCTTTACCGCAAAGGCGGTTTCGACGCGCTGC
>JAAELY010000097.1 GCA_024226335.1 bacterium | reverse complement strand
GCGGCCAGGCTCTCGATATCGCGAGCGGCAATCGTGCTGTGACCGAGTGTGAGGCGGGGAGCTGCTGATTTTTTCGTCATGCCCGGAGGATATACGGTCGGCGAGGGAAAATCAGGACTTCCGCCCGAATCTGGCCATGCGCTCTCGCGAGTCGGGTCCCATTCCAGGGCTCTTGGCGATTTCGAAACGCAGGCCTTCTTCCAGGGTCATACCGTCGCTCGCATCGACCAGATGTTTGTTCGCGCGATTGCTGTGCCAGGAATTCGCGAGAATGCGGCGCGCCAGGCTTTCGACTTCGGCGTCGAAATCCGCGTCGGACACACAGGCATTCACCAGCCCGATCGCCTCCGCCTCGCGTCCGCTCAGCGTGCGACTGGTGAGCATCAACTCCTTCGCCTTCGCGGAACCGACCAGCCGCGGCAGGCGCTGACTCATGCCCCACTTCGGTGTCAGTCCCCACTTGCCGTGGGTGTCGGCGAGTTTGGCGGATTCCGAAGCGATGATCAGATCACCGGCCAGTGCCAGTTCGAGCCCACCCGTGTAGCAATGCCCGCTCACCGCGCTGATCACCGGCTGCGGCAGGTTCGCCAGCGCTTCGATCGTCTCAGCCTGATAGTCGGGATGCGGCGCGCGTTCTCCCGACTGGATGTCCTTCAGATCGTTTCCGGCCGAAAACGCCCGGGCCGAACCGCGCAGGACCACACAACCGATCGAATCCACCTGTTCAGCCAGTGCGTCGACATGCGCACGCAATTGCTTGAACACGGCGACGGTCAAGGCATTGAGCTTATCGGGACGATTCAAGGTCAGTGTGCAGAGTCCGTCGTCGTCATTGCGCAGGACCAGATCGCTCATGGGAGTCCTTTCTCGGGTCAGTGGGCCACTCGTCTCATCCGCGCGAGGACAAGCCAACGAGGTTGCGGGACATGATCACGCGTTGGATCTGTCCCGTGCCCTCGACGATGTCCATTGCCTTCACGTCGCGGTAGAGCTTCTCGATCAGATGGTCACCGCGGGCGCCGACACTGCCGAGCAACTCCATCCCCAGGCTCGCCGCGTCATAGGCCACGGTGGCCGCAAGTGCCTTCGACATGGAGGCTTCCAGGATGTTGGGACGCTGCTGATCTGCCAACCAACCGGCGCGAAGGCATAGGAGTCGCGCCTTGCGCAACTGGCGAGCACTGTGCTCGATGCGATCGCGCACGCGCACATCGCCCAATAAGTCGTGCTCGCGCGCGAACACGAGTGATTCATCGATCACAGCCCGACCGATGCCGACAGCATTGGCGGCGATCACGGGGCGTCCCGCGTTGAATGTGCGCATCGCGGTCTTGAAGCCGGCCTGTTGCTGGTAGCGCTCCTCACCGCCCAGAAGATTGGCGGCCGGAATCCGAACGTCGTCGAGTGTGAACGACGTGGACTCGTAGGCCTTCATGCCCATCTTCTTCTCGATCTTGAAACCGCCGAGTCCTGGAGTGTCCTTCTCGACGAAGAAGGCGCGCTGCGCGCCGCGCCCCTTGGACGGGTCGATCGTAGTCTGCACCAGAATCCAGTCTGAGCGACTGGCACTGCCGATGAAACACTTGGCTCCGTTCAGGATCCAGGCATCGCCGTCCTTGCGCGCACTGGTCTGGATGCCCGCAGCATCGGAGCCCGCGCCGGGTTCGGTCATGGCGAAGCACGCCCAGCGCGGTCGATCGGGTTTCAAGAAAATGCCGAGGAAACGCTCCTTCTGCTCGTCGGTACCCATCGACAGCACATTGGATTCGGGCAGACCGGGTCCGGGATTCCCCACGCCCACACCGCGATCCCAATAGGCGTACTCTTCGGCGAGCAACAGGGCCATGACCGTGCTGCGCGTCGAGTCTCCGGGGCGCGGAGGCTCGGCTTGCACACCCGGTCCAGGCCAGCCGGTGCGACCTTCCCCGCGTTTGATCAGCTTGAGGAAATACGGGTGATCGACCGGGATGGCCCGGCCTAGACGATCCGCTTCCAGACCCACCGGCCGGACTTCCGTGCGACCGCGCTCGCGGGCTTCCTCCAGCTTTTCGCGCATGGGCTTGTCGATCGAAAACTCCATCAGCGCGCCTCGATCTGCGAGAGTTGAACGGGTGCGCCCAGAGTGCACAGGGATTGCCCCGCCTGCTCGCGCGCCGGATCGACCCCGCCTAGCAGAAGGCCCAGAGCCCGAGACTCGCGCATGTGTTTTTCGACCGGATAGTCCTGCATGAAACCGTGGCCGCCCAGAATCTGAACTCCATTGGGACCTACAAAGCGCGAAGCTTCGATGGCTTCGACGAAAACCGCCGCTGCCAGCGCTGTGAAGTCCAGACCGCGGTCTGCATGCCAGGCCGCTTCGTGCAAGAGCAGGCGTGTACCATCGATGGCCATCTGCATGTCGGTGATCAAGAACGCCAGCGCCTGGTGGTGCGCGATCGGCTTGCCAAACGCCACTCGTTCCTGTGCATAACCGCGAGAAAACTCCGCAGTCTGACGCAACACGCCCAGAATCAACGAGGCCACGTACAAGCGCGAACGCGCCAATGCCCGAGCCGCCGCTTCCACACCGTTGTAGCGTGCAACGATCGGCGCCTTGTTCAGTCGCAGCTCGGATGCTCCGGCCGCTCGCAATCCGGCGCCGCGCAGTTCTTCGAGTTCGAAGCCCTCGCGAATCACGCTGGCACCGGAGGCATCGAGGATCACGAGCAGATCAACGCGATCGGCCGGTAGCCATGGCACGATCCCACTGATCGATTCACTGCTCTGCTCGAGATCGAGTTCCGGACCGTAGGCGAGCAGGGCTCGCGAGGAAGCATCTTCGAGCAGCGGTGTGGCGAACGCGGTCAGCGCCGAGTCGCCACCGAGTTCCGACAACGCGTACAGCGCCGGACCGAACGGATCCAGCGAGAGCGCCGCACCCGGGTCCCCAACGGCCAGCTCTTCGTTCACCAGCACGCGGGCCAGCGCACCCAGCCCAGCTCCACCCAGAGATTCCGGAATCTCGAGCCCGGAGAGCCCGATCTGTGCAAACGACGCCCGTACCGCCGGTGCGAGCAGGCGCTGGGACTCCGCCTCGCGAATTCCGGGAGCCAGTTCATCGCCTGCAAAACTGCGCGCAGTTTCGATCAGCAACTCGAGTTCTTCACCGGGATCCAGATTGAACACGCGCGACTCCACTTGTGCGAAATTCCGACTCGGCGAATACTACCGGCAAGAGTCGAGCGCAGACAAGCGGGCGCGATCACAGCGGAGAAACGAAATGAGCGGAGCGCCCCAACCCGTCGAGAGGCGAGTGCGCGTAAACGGAATCGAACTGGCCTTCTTCGAGTGGGGAAGCGAATTCCAGGGACGCTCCGC
>JAAELY010000096.1 GCA_024226335.1 bacterium | reverse complement strand
GTGTGGTCCTGCGCGGTTCGGCCAGGGCGTTTTCGGGCGGAAACGATCTGAAGGCCATCCAGTCGGGAGAACGCGCGCCGCATCCCGACTATCAGGCTGAGACGATCGAAGCGCTGGCGAACCTGCCGCAGCCGGTGATCAGCGCGGTGAGCGGGCATTGCTACACGGGTGGGCTCGAACTCGCACTGGCCGGTGATCTGATCATCGCTTCGGAATCCGCCAAACTCGCCGATACCCACGGCAAGTGGGGACTGACACCGAAGTGGGGCATGAGTCAGCGCCTGCCGCGGCTGGTCGGTTCCGCGAAGGCGAAGGAGTTGATGTTCACCAGTCGCACGCTGAGCGGGCGCGAGGCGGAGGCGATCGGGCTGGTGAATGCCTGTGTGTCCGACGCGGATTTCGACGCTGAAGTCGAAAGCCTGGCGCGCCGCATTCTCGCGAATTCCTGGCACAGCAATCGCGCGAACAAACATCTAGTCGATGCGAGCGACGGCATGACCCTGGAAGAAGGCCTGCGTTTCGAAATTGCCAAGAGTCCTGGAATGGGACCCGACTCGCGAGAACGCATGGCCAGATTCGGGCGGAAGTCCTGATTTTCCCTCGCCGACCGTATATCCTCCGGGCATGACGAAAAAATCAGCAGCTCCCCGCCTCACACTCGGTCACAGCACGATTGCCGCTCGCGATATCGAGAGCCTGGCCGC
>JAAELY010000095.1 GCA_024226335.1 bacterium | reverse complement strand
TGAGCGGCCGCCGCCGCCCCACTTCCGCCGGAGCCAACGACCAGCACATCACAATTCATCTCTATCATCGCCTGCCCCTCCCTTAGCCGACGGTCACCTAGGGAATCTCTGCACAGGGAGGAATCGAGCGAGAAGCGGGAGGCGCCGCCTGAGCAAGAAGCGTGATCCGATCGCAGATCCGTAGATCTGCAGAGGGTCGCGCGACGCAGCGCAGGCGGATGCATCGCGCTGCGCAGCCGCAGCCTCCCTGTGCAGAGGTTCCCTAGCTCTGCCGCACTGCTGGGTCTCGGGACATTCTGGGCCGCGGCCGCTGCAATAGCAACGCCCCGGAACTCGCGTCCCCGATGCATACGCTGCATCTCACGGCTCGATTTGAGTCCATCCGCTTCCCGCGAGCCGTCTTGCACGCGTCAGCAAGCTTCTTGGTGACTTCATCGCCGATGCCGAAAACGACCTCGTCGGGAGTCTGCCCCTCGAATGCTGCGTGGGACATCACTTCATTGTGCGCTTTGACGTAGAACTCGGTGAGGCGACTAAGCGCGGCGAAGGAATCTAGAGAATGGAGCGGCTTGTGAACCGCGACCGGATTTCGGCGACGAATAGAGCATGCAGTCCGGCTGCGGGAGCTCGGCGTCGGCGCCGAGGCCAGCGTTGTCCTGCAAAATGAGGGACATTCCCTTCCTGCGCCGTAGCAGACGAATGGAGTGAACCGATGCGCGACGACTTCAGTGCTCAGACCTTCACAACGGCCCTCACCGTCGAGTGAGACCGGCCAGCGATCCGAACCTCGACTACCGCGCTCTCGTGAGACGCGGGTACAACGACTGCGCGAAGGCTTACGACAGATCGCGCCACGAGAAGTTCGAGCCGAGCCTGGAAGTGCTCGTCGCGCAAATCGAACCCGGTCGTCGCACCCTGGACCTGGGCTGCGGCGCAGGTATTCCGGTCACACGCGAGCTCGCCAGACACTTCGACGTAAGCGGTGTCGACGCTTCGCCGAACATGATCGAGCGTGCCCGAGCGAACGTACCCGGCGTCGCGTTCTCCGCAGTCGACATGATGTCGGTCGACTTCCCGGCCGGGCACTTCGCCGCCATCGTGGCGTTCCGCTCGATCCATCACCTGCCCCGCGACGAGCACCCCGAGCTCTTCAAGCGCGTGCACGATTGGCTCGAGCCACGCGGCTACTTCCTGGCGACGCTCAGCCGCCACAACGAAAATTCCTACCTCGAGGACGAGTTCTTCGGTGTGACCATGTTCTGGAGCAACTTCAGCCTGGCCGAGTACCTGACGCTGCTCGAAGAGACCGGATTCGAAGTGCTGAGGGTGGACCAACAACAGCACCCGCTCGTCTTCGCCCAGAAGCGATCGTAGTGCAGCCCGAACTTGAGTAGGACACGCTGGGAAGTACGATTCGCCGGGGTTGTCACACCAACCAGCGCCGCCGCCCCGAGGTCACCCCAGACGAGGGCGGTGCAAGTATCGACTACCTCCGTGGCAATCCATCGACCCCAGAACTGCGGGTACAGTGCGAAGCCGACCTCGATCTCGCGGGTACTCTGGAGCGGCAGGTACCGAAGAATTGCACGCCCGATAAGGCGAATGCCCGCAATGCCAGGGCCCCACGAAGTGGAACGCCACGATCACGGACCCGAGGGTCGCCTCCGCAATCCTGCGCCATCTGGATCTCTCAGCGTACGCCCCACCGATTTCCCCGGACCGCCCGGCGCCAGAACCCGAGCACGGTGAAGGCATCTGCCCTGACAGGTATCACTACTAACAACTATCGAGACTACTTCGGATGGTTGGCTGCGAGATCGGTCAGCGACGCTCTCGAGAACCCGGACAACATGTTCCTGGGGGATGCGCCGCTCATCCATGTTCCACAGGAACGGGCTTTGGCCTACTTGCCAGCCGAAATCCTGGATGCGGGCAGGACGCAAGTCAGCGCCGTCCTTCATCCGCGCGCGGCTGCGCTCCCGGAGTCCTGGCTGCATGCCGGTGCGGCTGGAAAGCTGCTGTGTGGGACCCGGTACCCAATCTTTGATCGACGATAAGTAGAATTGCGAAACCACATGGTCGACAGACAAGGACCTGCAAGATGATCGATACATACCGTCATGAGACGTGGTCCTCGCGAACCGGCTTTCTCCTGGCATCGATCGGCGCCGCCGTCGGCTTGGGCAATCTATGGCGGTTTCCGTACATAGCGGGTGAGAACGGCGGTGGCGCGTTCGTGCTCATTTACATCGGTTTCGTCATGCTGCTGGGCTTTCCGCTCGTCGCAGCCGAAATGATGATCGGCCGGCGCGGCCACAAGAGTGCCGTCTCCACGATGCGGGACCTTGTCCGGGGCGAAAATGCGCACCCCGTGTGGAAGGCAATCGGCTGGCTCAGCCTGATCGTGCCGTTTGTCGGTCTTAGCTACTACTCGGTGGTGGCTGCCTGGACGCTGGACTTTCTCTGGCTGTCGGCTTTCGACACCTTCAGCGGGATCGACAGTGCCGCCGCCGAGCAACTGTTCGGCGATCGCATCGGAAGACCGCTACGCCAGTCGATACTTCATGGGACGTTCATGGCGATCACGGTGCTGGTAGTCGCGCGCGGTGTAAACAACGGCATTGCGCGCATCGCCAAGATACTGATGCCGATGCTGTTCGGCTTACTCGTGCTGCTCGTCGTGTATTCGATCGTGTCCGGCGATATCCGCGAGGGACTCCGCTTCCTGTTTGCACCGGACTTCAGCCAGATGACTGGAACCTCGGTGCTGATGGCGTTGGGTCAGGCGCTGTTCTCCGTTTCAGTCGGCGGCGGTGCACTCATCACCTACAGCGCCTACATGCCGAGGGATTTCTCTCTCACCAAGTCAGCCGCGATCATCTGTATCGGCGACACGCTGGTCGCATTGCTTGCAGGTGTTGCCATTTTCCCGATTGTATTCGCGAGCGGGCTGAGTTCGTCCGGCGGACCAGGGCTGATCTTCATGACGCTGCCGATAGCGTTTGGCCAGATGCCTGCAGGGCACCTCGTTGGCACGTTGTTCTTCTTCCTTCTGTTTTTTGCGGCTTTCTCGACCGCGCTCGCGATGCTGGAGCCGATGGTCTCCTACCTGATCGAACGGCCCGGTGCGAATCGCACCCGCATGACGGTACTGACGGGCATCGCAACCTGGGCAGTCGGACTCGTCTCGGTCTTTTCCTTCAATATCTGGGCCGATGTACATCCACTCGGCTGGCTCGACATGGACAAGACTCTTTTTGACCTGATCGATTTCAGTGTCGCCAATATTCTCATCCCGGCGAATGCGTTGTTGCTCGCCTTGTTTGCCGGTTGGGCCATCAGCCGGGCAACGTCGACAGAAGAGCTCGGGAGCTCGCCGAGCATGTACGCCTTGTGGCGATTCGCGCTGCGCTACCTGTGTCCCATCGCGCTCACTCTCGTGATGATCGACCTCTTGACCTGAACCGCTGCGCGATAACTCGCGGTGCGCTGGCTTGAAGGAGGCGGGCTTATTGTTAGGCGATGTCTGCCAGGCATGCGGACAGTCGATGGAGCCCCTCCTCCAGATTGACATCGGGTCCGCCGCCGACGCCTACGCGGATGTGGCGGGGCAGCCCGTACGCGCTACCGGGCAGTAGGAAGGTACGCCAGGGTGGTTCGAGCAGGCGCGCGGCGAGGCGATCACCGTCGATGGGTGCTTGCAGTCGCGCAAGGCCAATCAGGCCGGCCTCGGGGCGTATCCACGTGAGGTCCTGTTCCGAGGAAATGAAGCGGTCGAGACGTTCGAGGTTCGCGAGACCCTCTTTGCGTGAGTCAGCCATCGCCGCCGAGTAACGCTCCGGTCGAAGCGCGATTTCAGCAATGTGTTCGCCCAGAATATTCATGATCTCGCTCGAGTTCTCTCTCAGGATCAGCGCGTCGCGAACGACCTGGTCGTCGGGCGAGATCATCCAGCCAATACGCAACCCTTGCAGGCCCAGGCACTTCGACAGGCTTCCGGTGGTGATGCCGCGCTCGTAAAGACCGGCGATCGACGTCCGGCGCGGCCCCGACCACTCCAGGCCGGCATAGACTTCGTCGACCAGCACGTAGGCACCGTGCGGGCGGGCCAGTGCCGCGATCTCGCGAAGCTCGTCTTCTGCGAGCAAGCGGCCGGTCGGATTATTGGGATTGGACAGGAATATCAGGCGTGTGCGTTCGTTGACGGCAGCTGCGAGCTCCGCCATCGGGAATTCCCAACCATTGTCGTCCGTTCGTTCGACGACACGGAGTTGGGCGCCGATGGCCCTGGCCAGCACACCCACCTGGGGCCAGCCGGGGGTCTCGGTGACGATCTCCTGGTCTGCATCCACTAGCTGGCGGATGCAGAGGTAGTTGGCTTCTGCCGCACCGGCCGTGATCAGCACATTGTCGGCCGGCAGATGCGTGTCCAGCGACGCCTGACGGAGCACATGCGACCGAAGCTCCGGCAGACCGAGAAACGAACGGTTGTTCCAGTCGAGCTTGAGTCCGGGATCGAGATCATCCAGGAAATCGCCGAGCGCAGGTGACCGGGCAAGAGAGAAGCCGATGACCGCCTCAGGCTCGCACTCTGTTGTCTTCAACAGGTACTCGAACATCTTGTGGATCTTGACTTTCATATAAGATCCCGTTCACGGAAGACTGACAAGGTGCTCATGGTGATCGAAGGATTCGAAAACAGCAAAGTCCGTCGACTCTACGTAATGGACTATGGCCTGTTCCAGGTTCACTCGAACGGACGCATCATCGGCATTTCCGGCTCGCTCATCGAGACCGACGACGGCAAGTGGGTGCTGGTCGATACCGGGTTTCCGCAGAGCTATCTCGTCGACCGCGAAAAGGCATCCCGCGAGGACAAGCTGGACGAGTTCGGCACGATCCTCGAATTGGACCCGCAGAACATGCCTGCAGGGCAACTGGCGCTCATCGGACTCACGCCTGATGATATCGATCTCCAGATATTGACCCATACTCATATCGACCACGTCGGCGGGATCGAGGACTTCAAACACGTGCCGATGGTCGTTCATCGAGCGGAGCGTGCGCTGGACAAGCCGCTTTACTGGCACGGTCGCCATCCTTACGACTGGCCAGAGGACCAGGTCTACATCGAGGTGGCCGGTGATGTGGAGCTATTTCCCGGGCTGACGCTTCTGGAGACGCCGGGCCATACACCAGGGCAGATGTCGCTGCTCGTCGAGCTGCCGGAAACCGGAACGGTCATCCTCACCAGCGATACGATCTCGCGTCCAGAAGAGCTCGAAGAGGGCTTCGCAGGTTATTGGCGTCCCGATCTGGCCGAGAAACACGCGCACCGTCTGATGGCACTGGCCGACGAAGGTGACGCGTTCGTGATCTTCGGACATTCGCCCGAACAATGGCCAAGACTCAAGAAGATCCCGGAGTCTTACGCGTAGCAACAGCATGCGCGCCAGATCATTGAATCAACTCATTTGCTAGCGAACGTCACGCCCCTGGTTGAGAATGATGACGTTGCCGCTGGCGACGTCGCCGCCCGGCGACATCAGAAAAGCGACCCAGGCCGCAACCTGATCGGGCTGCATCGGGGCACCGTGCGGCATCGCGGCAATGGCGGCTTTCAGGGTTTCTGCATCCACGACATTGAATAGCGGCGTCTCCGTCATCGCGGGTGCGATCGAGTTCACCGAGATCCTGTCCCGGGCGTATCGGCGCGCCAGGTCCTTCGTGAGCGTATCAAGTGCTGCCTTGCTGGACCGGTAATGCGGCGGGTCGAACACGTCGAAATTGTAGGCGCCGTTCGATGAGATATTCACGATCTTCTTGACGCCGGGGCGGCGCAACATCTGCGGTACCGCTCGCTGGCAGCAATGAAAAGCCGCCGAAAAATTGATCGCCATCTGCCGGTCCAGCTCTTCCGCCGGGATTTCCGGAAACTCGCTCATGAAACAGGTGCCGGCGTTATTGACCAGCCCATCCAGTCCGCCGAACTCTGACTCGACCTCTGCGAAGAGAGCATTCACCGCGTCGATGTCAGTCAGGTCTACGGGATACGCCCTGAAAGCAGCGTCGTCCGTGTCCGATGATTCAGCAACCTCCTGGAGTCCCGATGCTGAGATATCGGCGCCGATGACTCGGTGACCCTGATCGATCAACTGCCGCACGATGGCGCGGCCCAGCCCGCCAGCGGCTCCGGTTACCAGAGAGACCTTGTTCAATTCGATGCCTCCATTTCGCGAGGTGCCAAAACAACCGGCATTCTAACGCTTTGGTGAGGAGCCCAGAGGCAGATATTCGCTCGATCGTCCGCCCCGGAACGAGGCCCGGCATCGCCCGTTTCTCCGCAATCGCATTCTTCAATCAGACAGGGCAACGGTCAGGCGTTCCGACCTTTGATAGAATCCGGGGCATCAATCTTCTGAGCCTCAGCGAGCTGGTCAGCCTGTTGCCCAGCCGCTGAAGCTCAATCCGTTGGGTGGCGAGTAGAGAGATGGCGCGTCTTCCCTATTCCGATGTCGAAGACTTGGACGACAGCACGAGAAAGATCCTCGCGTTGGCGCCTGATCTCAATATCTTCCGTATGCTGGGGAGCTGCGAGACACTGATAGCCCCGTTTCTTGCCCTGGGCAGCGCGATCTTGACGCAGACGAAGATCAATCCGCAGCTTCGCGAACTAGCGATCGTGCGCGCCGCGGTCCGCTGTGGCTGCGCCTACGAACTCAACCAACACGATGAGATTGCACGAGAGGTGGGGGTCTCAGAGGAGAAGATCTCGGCACTGCGAGATGGTCCGGGTTCCGCCGTCTTTGATGAACGAGAGCGAGCGATCCTCGAGTTCACCGACGAGCTGATCGATTCGGTAAAGGTCAGTCGCGAGAGCTTCGATGGCGTGGCGTCGTTCTTGGATGCTTGCGAGATCCAGGAGTTGATCATTGCAATCGGGTATTACTCCCTGGTAGGTCGCTACCTTGAGAGCCTTGAAGTTGATCTCGAGAGCGGATCGGAACGGCAGTTCGTTCGCGTGGCCGATGTTCGTTCGAAGCTGTCACGAGGTTGAGCGTGAAGGACCAGTGTTGCGAAGCCAAGGGGACAGAACTCGCCGCGCTCCGTCTCCGCCAGGGCCGGGTCTTGGCCGTCGTGCTTGCGGTCAATCTCGCAATGTTCTTTGTCGAGTTCGGGACCGGCCTTCTGTCCCATTCCACTGCCCTCCTTGCCGACTCCTTGGATATGCTCGGCGACTCGTTTGTCTACGGGTTTAGCCTTCTGGTTCTTCACCGAAGCCTTGCGTGGCGCGCTCGCGCCGCCCTCGTCAAAGGGGTGATCATGGCTGCGTTCGGCGTTGGCGTTCTTCTGGAGGCCGGGTTCAGACTTCGCGCCGGCGTACCCCCGCTGGCACCCGCCATGCTGGGAATCGGTACACTTGCCCTTGTTGCAAATACCTACTGTTTCTCTCTTCTCTGGCGACACCGGGCCGACGACATCAACCTTCGATCCACTTGGCTCTGCTCCAGGAACGATCTGATCGCAAACGGGGCAGTTCTCTTCGCGGCTGGTCTAGTAGTCTGGCTCGAGTCGCTTTGGCCAGATCTCATTGTCGGTATCGCCATCGCCATCCTGTTTCTGCGCACCGCGACTCTTGTGCTTCGGGAATCACTTGCCGAGATCAGGCGGGCACGGAGTGGCCTCATTCCGGGCGCCGGCTGACCAGCGCTTGCGGTCGGACCGGCCCTATTAGCGCTTTTGGGCGTCTCGAACAGTAACCGTCGTTCCGTCTCATTCGGTCCAGGAGATTGGCCTGCGGCACCGGGAGTTCCGACTTGGACACTGATTACCTCTACACGGTCGCTGAGGTCAGCGTCGCTCTCGCCGGGTTCGCGGGCCTGGTCACCGTCCTGGCCCGTCGCGACGACGCAAGCTCGGCACAGCGCGACGCGCATCTACTGCAGAGCATGCTGTTCGTGAGCCTTATGGTGACGGCATTTTCGCTGTTTCCGCGATTGCCGGTCAGCTTTGGCCTGGCCCCGCAATCGGGATGGCGAATTTCGTCCGGCGTCTTCTTCGTAGCCTGGCTTGTCTACGTCATCCCATCGTATCGGCGGTTCTCGGCCGTGTCCGAAGAGTTCACCCCGGGATGGCGTCGCGTCGCCAACCTCCACTTTGGCATGCACGGTTTCGTAGGCGTTGGTCTGCTTTTGGGCGTTTTCGGCGTCTGGGGTGATCGGTCAGAGGCGATCTATCTCTCGTGCCTGTTCATGCTTCTCTACCAGGCGAGCTATCTGTTCGTAAGGCTCTTCCTCAGGTTGCTCGCACGATCGTCTAGCTAGCCTGCGCTCATTGAGAGGTTCAAAGCGAGCCCGTTCCAGAGTCCCCAGATTCCCCGACTGCCGGATCTCAACAGCCGACGATGAGCGGTTCTGTTGGGTAGATCGAGGCTCTATACTTCCTGTCCGCGAGGTGGCGAAGCGCGCGGCTCAGGGGAGCTGATCGGGTCGAAGCGCGAAAAGAGCTGAACCCTGCGCGGCCGAGTCACTCCCCGGAGCAGCCGTCACAGGCCTCCGAGGGCCGCGGTCCCGGGAAGAAGTAGCACGACGCCGTGTTATCCGGAACGGAATTGGCCGCGTTGCAGACGTCCGTCAGACCGGTCGTCGGCGGTGCGGCGTCCTGGATGCCGGTCGTCGATTCCGAACCGTGCTCCGGGTTGCCCGGACCGATCTGAAAAACGATGTCGTTCGACTGATGGTAGAGGAGCGCCTGGAACTTCCATGTTGCACCGCCCACGGGGAAGTGTGAGACGTTGTCCCACTGGAACACGGTGCAGTCCTGGGTCGTCGGAGGCAGGTCGCTCGCACGTGGGCATACCGGGAAGTACTGCGTGTAGATGTCCGCGACGAGATCGTCGTGCAGCGCGTACAGGCGGGCTCCAGCAGTCGCGCCCGGTGGGCTTGGGGTAGCGGGAAGCGAGCAGTCGTTGGTCCGGTCGATTCCGCTGTTCCCGGCCAGGCTCGTCGTAAGGAACCCGTTAGTGTTGGCCGCGAGCGAGTTGTACACGGTCCCGTAGATGTTGAACGGGGCGCTCAACGCAACCGCGCCGGAGACCGTGTCGTCGCCGGACACGACGAAGGTGCCGGTGTTCATTCCCGTCGGACCGATGTCGACGAACGAGAACCCGCACTCCGCTCCGGACCGCACCAGTGTGTAGCCGAAGGCATCCGTCTCCTGGGCGACCGCATCGCCCGGGGTGAAGGTCGACAGAGCCGTGACGAATCCCAGCAGGACCACCATCAGTGCCGCATGAACTCGCTCGTAGATTCCCGTCACAGCAACCGGTTCCTTCGCCTGAATCCCGCCTTGTACCATTGACCCGGCGGCGAGCGCGCAACAAGGTCAGCAAGTCGTCATCGGCAGTGGGCAATCCCGCTCGGGCGACGGGTTCGTAGAATCTGACAAGGAAGCACGGCCAGTGGCCAAACTGCGGGCAGCTGCACTACTCCGACCTCCCACCGCCGGGGCATCGTCAAGAACGCCTTCTTCAGGTACAAATCGGTCATGGGCGATCGGCTTAGTGCTCGTCATCCGAAAGCGCAGGAGACGGAAGCGATCCTCGGCTGCAACATCCTGAACCGCATGTTCGAGCAGGGCCAAATCGCCTTTCCGATGTGAGACGCTTGCGTCGACTCGCGGCGAGGATACGCACGTACTCGGCATAGCCACATGTGCCAAGCGCGCTTCACTGGCTCGATGACGAGCAGCATCAGCGATTCTGGCGCTTCTCGAATTCTCGGAGGCTGGGACTTCCGGCCTGATGCGCTCGCAAAGACGATTGCGAATCAAAGTGCATGAGCCCCAGCCGGTCCGACTGCAATATCTTCCACAGAAGACGCACCGCGTGCCGCACACCCTATAGGAGAGACCCGATGCCCGGAATGGCTGAGAGATACCACGAGTTGGCTCCTGGCGCCTATCTGACACTAATGAGCATGATTGAAGCAATCGCCCTCGAGAACCTCGTCTCCCGCGGACAGGAGATCGGGGCAGCCAGCAACTTCGGCGCCGAGAGCGTTGCTGTCTGGCTCGCATGGCTGCTGACCTTGCAGGTCATCATCTGGACGTGGGTAACAAACGCTCAGGGCGACATCCAACGGTGTTTCCCGTCAGAAGCAGTTGGACAATCAGTGACCTGATCCATTCGAGAGTTCCCCGACTCTGCCGGGGTCAGGTCAGTCGCGGCTCTGTTGAACGGAAACTTTGCGCCCAGGAGGTACGGTGAATGCGGCCAGCGCCGCAAAGGCCGCAAGCGACCAGACCACGACCGCTCCCGAGGGCAGATCGAGTAGCGCCGAGACCGCGAGTCCGACGACGTACCCCGCGACGCCGATCCCATAGGCGACCGCGAGGCGTCGCCGCCCCTGCAAGCGAAACGTTCCGAGCGCCGGCACGACAAGGCTCGCGAAGACCAGATAGAGCCCGACCAGCGATACGGATGCGGTCACGCTGACCGCGAAGAGCGCATAAAAAGCCGGACGCCCGAGGCGTTCCCCCAGTCCGAACCAGATCGCGAGCACCGCGACGGACAGGATTGCGACCGGCCAGAGCTGTTCGAGTCGCACCCAGAGCAGCTGACCGACGAGTAGCTCCCGAAGGTGCTCGCCACCATGGGGGTTTCCGGCGAGGAGCATGATGCCGAGCGTCGCCGCCATCACGAAAGATGTGCCGATCAGCGCCTCCTGGATCTCGGGCCAGCGGCGCTCGGTCCAGTTGAGGAGGCTCGCACCGAACAGCGCGGAGGTCACCGCGGCGGCCTGCACCTCCCAACCGTGCGGATCGTGCAGGTAGCGGTCGGCGGCGATCACCCCCAATCCCGCGAACTGCGCGATCGCAAGGTCGAGGAAGATGATCCCGCGCTTCAACACCTCACAGCCAAACGGGACGTGCGTCGTCAGGACCAACAGCCCCGCGAGACACCCCGGACCCAGGATCCCCAGTTCTAGTCCGTCGAAGCTCACGTTACGGGGCGACCTTCAGCAGCAGGCGAAGCGTCTCGTCGAACAGGCCGAAGAGATCACCTGCCCCATCGGTGCCACCGACGGTGTAGGGCAACATCACTGCGGTGAGCTGCGTCCGTTCCGTGAGCCAGTCGGAGGCGCGAGCATCTTGATACGGCGTGCGCAGGACCGCTCGTGCGTCCGAGTCCGCGGCTTGCTTCAGCAGACGCGCGAGATGACTGCTCATCGGCGGTACGCCGGGTTTCGGCTCAAGGGCCCCGATGCGTTCCAGGCCGAGCCAGTGTTCCAGGTACACCCAGTTCACGTGGTGCACCACCACCTGCATGCCGCGGAGCGGCACGGCCCGTTCCGCCCAACTCGTCATCGCCGTCGTCCAGCGCGCCTCGAAGTCCGTGTGGCGCGAACGATAGTGGTCTGCGTGCTCCGGATCGACCTCGGTCAGCCGCTTCGCCAGCGCGGTGGCCACACGCTGGATGTTGCGCGGATCGTTCTGGATGTGCGGATTCCCCGAGGCGTGGACGTCGCCCTCCGAGCGGTCGACGGAACTCGGCACGTCGAGCAGCGGAACGTGATCCGCCGCGAGGAAGTACCCCGGATGGCCCGGCTGCACGTGGCGGTTCCCGGCCTGCCGGACCAGCACCGGGAGCCAGCCAACCTCGAGTTCAGCGCCGGTGCAGACCACGAGCCGCGCGCGCCGAACCTTCGCGATCAGACTCGGCCGGGCCTCGATGTGGTGCGGATCCTGGAGCGCGGTGGTGGCCACGTAGACCGAAACCGCATCACCGCCCAGCTCTGTCACAAGCGCGCCCCACTCGGGTTCGCAGGCGACCACACGCAACGCGGCCCCCGCCTCTGACGCGGCCACCAGGGAGAGCGCAAGCGCGAGCAGCGCGAGTCCCTTCCGCATCTCAGTACTTGTGGGCCGCATGCGCGCCAAAGCTCATCACGTACTGCGCCGTGATGCGGCTGTTCGAGCGTGGGGCCGACTCGTCGAGGCTGTACTGCAGGCGGATGCGCCCGAACTCGCTGTTCGTCCAGTCCATCATCGCACTCCACTGTTCGGGGCGGTGACTCATGCGATCGAGCGTCGTCCCGCTGTAGGCCGCCCCCAGACTTTCGGTCTGCAACTGACCGTAGCGCAGACCCGCGCGCCAGCCGCGACAGAACTGGTACACGCCCTGCGCGTAGAAGCCGTAGCTGTGGCGATCGAGATTCATCGCCGACCCGCCCATGGGGGTGAACCGGCCGTCTTCGTCGAAGCGCGCGACCTCGGCCTGCAGGGTCAGGTTCCGCTCGGTCGAGTTGCCATTTGGCGCCCACTTGTAGATCGCATCGACGAGCGTGACATCGGCCGTTCCGGAAAACAGATCTCCGTCACCCGTCGAGCGCCCGCGCGCGTCCGCCGTGAGATATGAAAGGCCTGTGCGCCAGCTGTGATCGGTACCCACGTCCCCCGCAACGTGCGCGTAGAGGGTCCACGCCCCGGTTCCCGAGCTCTCACTCGCGTTGCCCGGAAAGCCCTTCCCTCGCAGCAGCTCACCGCCGATCTCGATGAAGAGATCCGTCGGTGCGACCCAGCGCGCCTGCACGCCGTCGTCCGCCAGCTGGCCCCCGAGGAACGTCCGATACATGAGCGGACGATCGGTGAAGTTGTCGGTGTGGGCGTGGTGTGCGTTGAGGTACCCGATACCCGAAAAGAAGCGGCCGCCGCGAAGCGTTAGGCCGTCGGCCAGAGCGGCGGTTTCGATGAAAGCGTTCTCGAGTTCGGTCTCGGTGGTGCCCCCGTCATCCGCCAACGCCAGGGTCAGGCTGCCGCGGAACTTGTCGTCGATCGACGCGTCGAACTGGAGCTCCGTCTCGCCGAGCGAGATGCCCTCGCTGCCGGGGCCCGCCTCTCCGTCCAGTGCGAAGCCGGGAATACCCGGGTCCGAGGGGCTTCGCGAGTAGGCTCGATAGCGCCCGTCGAGCACGACGCCGATCGAGGGGTTGAAGGTGTTCGCGAGCGTGCGCGAACTCCCAGCCGCGACATCGGGGACGGGACCGTCGCCAGCATGCGCGGCCGAGACCCGCGCTTCCGCGTTGCGCGCAACGTCTTCTGCACGCAACACGCGATCTTCGAGCGCGCGAAGGCTCCGCTGGTGTTCTTCCTGCATTCGGACCATCTCTGCGCGAAGCGCGTCGAGTCCGCTCTCTTCTTCCGCACGGGCAATCGGCGACGCGACGGTCACGCCAACGACAGCCGCCCATGCGAGGGTTCGCATTGCAAGCATGTCTCTCTCCATTTCGCGCAGCGGTCACTGCGCATGCGAGTCAGGCCGCGCATAACTGCACGGCGGGATCGATCAGGATCGGTCTAGAGAGCGAGCGGGCGGCGCGCGCGA
Organism: bacterium; assembly: GCA_024226335.1. Lineage (NCBI taxonomy): Bacteria > bacterium. The sequence continues at coordinate 6,840 of JAAELY010000095.1, read as the reverse complement.
CGCGCAGGGGCCGGTCCCGACCGGCACGAGTGCGCGCTCGGCCTGCGGCAGTGCGGTCGCGACGAGCACGATCGGGGAATCAGCGTGGGAGACCTGCGGGCTCGGTACCGCCGTGTGGGTAACGAAGCAGGTAACACAGGTCTCATCCGAGGACTTGAGCGCGTGGCTCGTCGCGTGGACGGACCCCAGAAGCGCTGACGCGAGCGCGGCCAGGGCCAGCCAACGCCTGAGCGATCCGCGGTTTCCCGACATCTTCATGCACCAGAACGTGAACCATGCCCCGAGAAGACGCAAGCCCCGGCGCTGGCGGCCGAGGACGTCTAGAGCGCGGGGGCGTACCGCCTGGCCTGGGCGGACCTCATCACGAGTCCGGCGTATGCTCTGATGTCGTCCTCGGATGTGTTCCAGCATCCGAGGACGCGAGTCCACGAGATGAGGCAGACCAACTTCACGTACTTCCGGATCGTGAACTGGAGTTGATCAGGTACCGGTCAATCATCGGACCCAGCTCTTGAGCGACAACGGCTCCGCATACGTATTCGGTGAACTTCAGGACTACTTGGACAAGCGGCACATGATCCACACCCGCGGCGCTCCGTAACATCCGCAGACCCAGGGCAAGATCGAGCGTTATCACGAGGCTCTCGACAATGTGATGCCCGCGGATGCCTACTTCGGTCAGAGACGCGCGGTGGTCGCGGAGCGAGAGAAGATCAAGAAGCGTACAATGCGAAAGAGGAAGAAGGAGCACCTGGCCGCGATGGTGGCCTGGGCCTGGCGGGGACGATGGAATGTCTCCGGCTGATCCAGCGGAGTGGCAATACCGCTTCCGCAGAGGGCTCCGAATCGCATCTGCGTGAGTTGTTCCCAATGCTCGGTCGTCGTTTCAAGCAGGTGATCGTGCGGGGCGACTCGGCGTTTGCCAAGCAGACGATCTTCGATGCGTGCGAGGAAGCGGGACGAGGATCGTCCCCACAAGCGCCGCAAGCGTGGACCGAACCAACGTCGGGAACGGGTGCAGGCGCGTCACAAACACGATCTTCAGCTCACGAATCAGTGGATCGCCGAGATCGCGTACCGGCCCGATCGCAGCTCCAGACCCTATCGGTTGATCGCGCACCTGGCGCACAACCTCAAACCGTGGCTCGCGCAGCTTGCACTCCCGATCGAGACCGTGCGTTGGAAATGGAAGCGCTTCCGACGTGCCTTTGTCTACTGCGCTGCTCGAGTCATCCTCACTGCGCGACAGGTCCACGTTCGCTTCGCCGACAGCCACCGCTCGGAGTCCCTTCCATCGCGTCCCGAAATCCGATATCACGCAGCGATTTCCTACGCTGAGGAAGCTGAGCGCCTATTTCAGGACTGGGTCGAGTCCGGAAACATTTCTCGACGTACACCCTCTGCCTCCACGGCTTTCCCGAGATCGGGTACTCTTGGCACCATCAACAGCCGCTGCTGGAGAGACAATGAAGGGCATCGTGTTGCGAGGAGCGGTCGGGTTCGGTGCCGCGATTGTGGTCGCCGCCTTGGCTCTCGCCGCGATCCGATTTTTCTCGGACGGTCCAATCGCGGTCTTGCCGGGAGGTCCGATGTCGGGGCCCCACGCTTCGGGGCCCTTCCCCGAGTTTGATACGCCGCCCGGGGGACTCATCGAGCTGCAGGTCGAGGGGTGGCGTCCCAGCTCACGAACCGTCATCGGCTTTCTCCACGACGGCAATCTATACGTTCCTGCCGTTCGGGCGGAAAGCAAGTGGTGGCCGAAACAGGTGCTGGAGAATCCCGGCGTGTTCGTTCGCCATATGGGCAGCCTCTACAAGAGGAGAGCGAGTCGGGTCACGGACCCACTTCTGATGTCATCTCTTCGCGAGACAGTCACTGCTACTGAAAGACTCTCATCGGAGATTTTCACCGCTCAGACAACCTGGTACTTCCGACTGGACCCGATGTAGTCCCAAGGAGATCCCCTGGCGAGACCCCGCCTAATGAGGATCTGCGACCGACACCAGAGACTTTCCAGAGGCGAACCAGTAACGGGAAGCTCGTTCCGCAAGCACAGAGTACTGGGATATTCAATCTGACGGTGCCTTCCCAGTTTTGCTCCGCCTTGCCCACCTCCGGATTCCGCACGGTCGAGCCTCGTCCTCCCGCCGCTCTGAGGGACCCTTGCAGGTGCCCGGCTGCCCGCGTCCGTTCCAGAGCCTCCAGATTCCCCGACTGCTGGATCCCAACAGCCGACAATGGATGGTTCTGTTAGGTAGACAGGGGATCTATACTTCCTATCCGTTGGCACGTCCAGGATCGCGGCCAGCAGCGACGCACCGTGCGTTCATTTCCTCTCCCCGGGCAGGCCTTCGCGAATACGTGCCGAGAACGACGGGTCCCGATCTGCTGCCTTCGCCGCCTGGGTGATGTTGCTCCGCTTGCGCAGTTCCTCGAAGGGCAGGCTCGTGTCGATGGTGCCGCGAGAATAACCCATCTCGTCGATGTAGCCGTTGACCAGGATCTTCCAGCTCCAGGGGTTGCCCGGCGCCACGTGCTGCGCGTGGCGCCGGATGGTCGTGGTGCAGTTGTGCGTGAGCGCGTTGTACCAGCGGGGCTCGGCGACGAGCCGGTTCACCTCTTCGAGATAGTCGCGAAGGATGGCCTGGGCCACGTCCTTGGGTGTAGAGAGCCGATAGAGGTAGACGTCCTCTCCGCGATGGTTGGTCCGCAGCCCGACGAGATCGTGCTCGTCCGCCACCACGTAGTACAGCTCGAATTGCCGGAAGAAGCCCAGAACCGCCGAGTAGGTTTCGCCCTGCTCCTTGCGGGTCTCGATCGAGATCGCCAGCGGCGGCCCGTCCTCGAACTCCCAGCTCACGATCGTGTGGGCGATCATCGGCGACCCCCAATAAGACAGGAACAGGTCCGCGCCCCGCAGCTTGCTCAGGTCGTAGACACGCTCTTCCCAGCGCTCTGTGTAGTCGCTCTCGGTGCGGTAGTCGAAGTTCCGCACGTTCTGGATCGTGACGAGGTCTCCGTCGAAGACCGCGCTCGCGGCGCGCGCCACGTCCGGTTGCCAGGCACGTTCGTTACTTGGATCGATCGCACTCCACCACAAGAGCACGCCAAGGAACAGCGCTGCGGATCCCGCAATGCCGATTCGAAAGGAACGCGCGGCCAGCAGGACGCCGAGGGACGCCAGCGCGAAGGCGGCCGACAGCAGCCCGGCGAGCGGCCTCGCGCTCGGACCGTCGAACCACAACGCAGCCGATCCCCAGGCGATCCCGAGGAGCAACACTGGGCCGGCGAGCAGCCACTTCAGCACGGACTTGTCCCTTGCACGGTTCCTCTTCCTCGTCTGGATCGAAATCCCCGGTAGGGTATGATGCCGTCGTGTTCAGAAAACACAAAGAGCAAACGCGGCTCCTGCGCGGAGGCCTCGCGCTGCTGTTGGTCTCTGCCCTCGCTGCCTGCGCGAGCGTCCGGGTCTCCACCGATTTCGACCCCGAGATCGACTTCGCCGCTTACCGAACCTTCGCGTGGCTGCCGGAACCCACCGGAAGGACCGGGAATCCCCGACTCGACAGCCCACTCCTCGCAGACCGGATCCGCTCAGCCGTGGAGCGCGAGCTCTCGGCGAAGTCCTTCCGCAAGGTGGCCGCGGGAATGGCGGACTTCCACGTCGGCTATCACCTTTCGCTCGAGAAGGGCATCGACGTGCGAACGGTCGACCAGCGCTACGGGTATGGGCCGGGCTGGCCCGGCAGCGGCCCGTCGCACACATACGTCTCGGAGTACGAGCAAGGAACGCTGATCCTGGACTTCGTCGACGCCGGCGCGAATCGGCTCGCCTGGCGCGGCTCCGGCAGTCGCCGGATTCCCCGCCAGACGACGCCGGAGCAGACCACGGAAAACGTGAACATGGCCGTGACGGAGATCCTGGCGAGCTTCCCGCCCGGGGAGCAGGCTCCGCGCTGACGGCGCTGGCACAGGGGAGGATCCGAAAGTGCTGCTGAGACACTCGCTGGTCCTCGCTCTGTTCGCGACAGCGCTGCTGGGTGTAGGGGGCTGCGCGGCCACCCACCCGGCGCCGGTCTCGACGTCCGGCTTCCTCGACGACTACGACCAGCTCGTGCCCGGCGCCGAGGACGAGGTCGGGTTGCTCTACATCGACCCGGAGGCGGACTTCACACGCTGCGGCAAAATCGTGGTCGACATCGTGACCATCCGGCGCACCGTCGCCGGGCCCACCGACATTCCCGAGGCGGTGCTGACCACCTAGGGAACCTCTGCACGGTAACGACGACGCGTGGCTCCGTGCTCATGGTGCTCTCGGTCTATTGGCCTCTGGGTGCCAGCAGTCGCTGACCCGGTCGGGGTCCCTCGACCAGTTCCCCGCCTTCGACCACCTGAACCCCGCCGACCAGAACGTGCTCTATCCCCACGGCCTCCTGGTAGGGATTCCGGTACGTCGCCCGGTCGTTGACGGTCTTCGGGTCGAAGATCGTGATGTCGGCATCGGCGCCCTCCTGTAGCCGCCCCTTGCGACGGAAGAGCGGCGCGTGATGTTCGAGTCGCCGTGCTGGGAGCAAGGTCATCTTGGACACCGCCGTCATGAGACTCAGGGCCGGGTCTTCGCGTACGTAGCGCCCAAGGATCTTCGTGAAGGCACCGTTGTGCGGCGGCACGTGTTCTTCGCGGCTCTTCATCGCGATGAGATCGCTCACGATGATCACACCGGGCTCGGTGATGGCACGTCGGGTCCATTCCTCCTTCAGGTAGTGATGGATGACAGCGCCGTCGGGGTGCTCGCGTCTGTATTCCTCCCACATGGCCCTGTCGAAACGCTCACCTGTCGCGGCCCACTCGACGTCCTCGTAGCTGATGTCGAAAATGGTCTGCCAGTCTCGACCGAATACGGCGGCCGAGATCGCGGTGGAGCCCGCGTTGTAGGGCAGAACCTCAGTGGTCACATCGACACCGCGTTTGCGCGCCGCTCGGATCTCGGCGAGGAAGAGCTCGATGTTCTTCATGGCGTTGTGGCTGATGTGGCAGACGTGTAGGGCGGCTCCCGTTCGCTCGGCCAGGGCCAGGACCTCGCGCAATCCGGCGGGATCGCCGTTGATGCCGCGTCTCACGTGGACGAAGACCGGCGCCCGCCGCTCCGCTGCCACCTCGAAGATCATCGCGAGCTCGTGTTCGTCGATGGCTTCGCTGAAGTAGTCCAGTGGCAGGCCGATCCCGAGCCCGCCCTGGTCGAGCCCTTCGTGCAGCATCGCTCGCAACACCTCTCGCTGCTCTGGCGTGGCCGGCTCGGTGAAGGTACGCGCGAGAGCAGGGGCCATGCCCCTATAGATGAACCGTGCGAGCGTCCACCATCCCTTGAACCCGACAGGCCTGGGAGAGCCAGTGAAAAACTCGGGCAGGACGATTCCATCCTTTTGAAGGATCCGCATGCTCCCGTAACCAACGGAAGCCCCGTAGTGTGTGAGCGGTTCGTCGCTGATCTGAGAACCGTATTTGCCAACGGGAAACGCGCCCGCCTCGAGCTCGAGAGCGGTCGTCACCCCGTCCATGAGCTGGTAGTACTGGCCAAGCGGGGTCGGTGAGTGCGTATGCAGATCGATGAATCCCGGCGCCACGACCAGGCCGGACGCGTCGATCTCGCGATCGCCCCTGAGCGGCTGCTCCGACACCCGGGCAATTCGATCCCCCCGAATGCCCACGTATCGAACCGCGTCCAGCCCTGTCTCGGGATCCATCACGCGCCCATGCCGGATGACGAGCGGATAGTCATCGGAAGCCGCCGAACCGGCGGTCAGGCAGAGTACCCAGAGGATCAGTACTGCGGTGCGATTCATGGCGCGAAGTTAGGACAGATTCGCAGGCACCGAAGCGCCGCTGTGTGCGCTTTGAGATCGAGTCCGTCTGAACGGGCAATCAGGGGATCACCTGTGACGCTCTACGTTTCGATGAAGGACGAAATCTCTTCGAGTCCCTTTCGTTTGATGTCGGGTACGCGGGCATCGTCCGCCGGGTAGCCCACGACGAGCAGTAAGAACGGACGTTCGGTTTTCGGTCGGTCCAGAATCTCGTTGAGGAATTTCATTGGACTCGGCGTGTGCGTCAATGTCGCAAGACCGGCCTTGTGCAGAGCCGTGATCAGCATCCCCGTCGCAAGGCCCGTCGATTCAGCCGGGTAGTAGTGTTTTACTTTTTGGCCATCGGGCAACTCAGCGAACTTTTGTTGAAACACCGCTATCAGATACGGCGCCGTTTCCAGGAACGGTTTGTGTTCATCGGTGCCTAACGGCTCGAGTGCTGCAAGCCACTCCTCGGAAGCGCGATGCTCGTAGAACTCCCGTTCCTCGGCCTCGGCCGCCTCTCGAATCCTCTTCTTGATGACCGGACCACTGACGACTGCGAAGTGCCAGGGCTGAAGATTTGCACCGCTCGGTGCGGTGCTTGCAGCTCTTAGTGCCGTTTCGATGATGTCTCGCGGTACGGACCTGTCGGAAAACTCGCGAACGGTTCTGCGCCGATTCATTTCCGTGTAGAAATCACCCACGCGTTGGCGCATTTCCTCGACTGGATATTCGCGATACTGCTCGAGCGGAATGCTCGGGTAACTCGCCACATCAACTCCTTTTGGGTAATACGTCCAGCGACTCAGCGCCGGTAGGCCGAGGCTTCGAGATCCGTCCGTGACCCAGCGATCCTAGGGAACCTCTGCACAGGGAGGCTGCGGCTGCGAAGCGCGATGCATCCGCCTGCGCTGCGTCGCGCGACCCTCTGCAGATCTACGGATCTGCGATCGGATCACGCTTCTTGCTCAGGCGGCGACTCCCGCTTCTCGCT
>JAAELY010000094.1 GCA_024226335.1 bacterium | reverse complement strand
TGGCGTGGTGGAGAGGAATTCCTTTGGTGTGGGGTGTACACCTGATAGGGTTGACTAAGGATGTCCCGGGTCATTGGACTGGAGGAAGGGTCATGGCGGTAGCAGTGAGATTGTTGAATTGCTTCGCACTGATGGCCTTGGTGATGATGATCGGCGCGGTTGCTGATCGTGCTGGGGCAAGCACCCTGCCTTTCGGAACAGACTTCACGATCGAAGTTACGAACTTCGGTGGAGCCTCCGGAACGGTATCTGCCTCAGTTCCATTTGATGGACAACCCGATCCTGTCGCGGGAACGTCTCTCACAGTAACCGAATCCGTGACAATCCTCAGTTCGGAAGAAGTCCAAGCCAGCGGTTCCCTAATAGAGACCGCACGACTCAAGTTCGATATTACGAGTCCGGTGAGTTTCAGTAGTACGGTGCCGGGCACGCAAACGGGGCCTTTGCTTTCTATTGCAGGTTTGAACTTCTCGCTGAATCCCCAGGGCGAGGTGGTGTATAACGTGTTCGGTTCCAGCCCAATGTACGATGACTTCCGGGTGCACTTCTCGGTCGATGGTGTTGCACAGCCTTTTTCGGACGCGTTTTCGCAGGGCTTAGTACTGGGGCCTCACCCCGAAGATCCGTCGGTGCCAACAGTGTTGTTCCAGGGACCTTTTGCCGGGAATCCGAGTGATCCAACGGATGTCGTTTTTCCAGTTGGGGCATGGGCCATTATGGATCCGCCTTGGGATGCTATTGAGCTGGCTCTGGAGTTGAACGGCCTCGGAGTCAATGGAATTCACATCGAGACCACCATCAGGCACGAGTGTATTGACTATACGGAGTGCGCTGCCTGGACATTGCCGGAGAGTCGGCACTTGGGTCTGATCGTTCCCCTGGTCTGCGCCGTGCTCCTACTCGTTCGGCGTGCCAGAGCGTCGTAGTCGAGAGACACAAACATCGACAACAGGTCGGAGTGCGGCGTGGAGGTCGGAAGCAACCCCCGCCGGGCGTTTCGGAGCCACCAAAGAGCGCTGCAAGGTCCAAACGAAGCGCGCGGAGCATGACCGGCGGGGGTGGCGTTCGACCGACTCACCTGCCTCGATGCAAAATCAAGCTACGGACGCCGCCCCACAGAACAAACATCTCCCCGACCATCCCCATCCGAATCCTGCTGATCCCGATTCGCAACCTCAGGACAATTGTCCTGAGGATCGGATATCCCGTCGGAGTCGCGATCCGGTCCGCGGGCTTCCGGGTCGGCGAAGAAAGTACCGATCAAACCCCCGATCAGTATTCCGGCGGCCGCACCGATCAGCGACGCCTGGCCGCGATCGGAGTCGCCGACGATTGCGCCACCTCCGGCTCCGATCGCGCCGCCGATTACCGCTCCGTCCTTGAACCCCGTGGGATTCGCGCAGGCGCTGCATAACAATGCAGCGAGCGCGATCCCGGTCGAAACTTGGCGGATCAGCCGCAACCTCCGGTCTCTCCACAGGACGGGCAGCTATAGCAGGCTCCCGCGCGAACCATGATCGAACCGCAGACCATGCAGGGCGGCGCGTCCTCCTGCCCCCAGGACTGGCTCGACTCCTCCACGCTACCTCCGCGAATAGGAACCAGCTTCTCGCTGCTGACCTCGAGACCCACTGCTTCCGCCTGCGTCTCCTGAACGTCTTCCGTCGCCGCTTCCGTCGACAGGAAGTTCAGGCCCAGCCAGCGGAATACGTAGTCCGTAACCGACTTGGCGAACGGAATTTCGGGATTCTGCGTGAAGCCCGAGGGCTCGAAGCGCGTGTGACTGAGCTTGTCGACCAGCGCCTTGAGCGGAACTCCGTACTGCAACGAGATCGAAGTCATCAGCGCGACAGTGTCCATGAGTCCGGAGATGGTCGAACCCTCCTTGGCCATCTTCAGGAACACCTCGCCGGGCTGGCCGTTTTCGTACAGGCCGGTCGTCAGATAGCCGTCGTGCCCCGCGATCGAGAACTTGTGCGTCACCGCTTCGCGCGTGTCGGGCAGCTTCTGGCGAAGCGGCTTCGCCTCGGCGACGGCGACCTGTTCTTCGGACTCCTCGACTTCCTTTGCCCGGGTGTTCAGCGGCTGGGTGCGCTTGGAACCGTCGCGATAGACCGCGAGCGACTTCAGGCCCATACGCCAGCCTTCGATATACGCCTCTTCGATGTCCGTGACGCTGCACTCGCCCGGCAGATTGACCGTCTTGGAGATGCCACCCGACAGGAAGGGCTGGGCGGCCGCCATCATGCGGATATGCCCCATGTAGTGAATCGAGCGAAGCCCGCGACCCGATGTGAATGCGCAATCGAATAGCGCCAGATGCTCGTCCTTCAGGCCCGGCGCACCTTCGATCGTGTCGTGTTCGTCGATGTAGGCGATGATCTGCTCGATCTCCTTTTCGGAGTAGGCGCGCTTGCGAAGCGCCGGAGAGACCGTCTGGTTGACGATCTTCAGCACGCCTCCACCCACCAGCTGCTTGTACTTGACCAGTGCGATGTCGGGCTCGATGCCGGTCGTGTCGCAGTCCATCATGAAGGCGATCGTTCCGGTGGGCGCGAGTACGGTGACCTGCGCGTTGCGGAAACCGACACGCCGCCCGAGTTCGTAGGCTTCGTGCCACGAAGCCTCCGCTGCGGAGTGCAGATCCTTGGGAACCGCCGTCCCGACGCGATCCCCGTATTCCTTGTGGAGACCGATCACCTCGAGGAAGGAGGCGCGGTTCTTCTCGAACTGCTCGAAAGCGCCAATTCGCGCCGCGATCTCGGCGGAACGTCGATAGGAACGACCCGAGAGCAACGATGTGATCGCGCTACAGAGATTGCGCCCCTCGTCGCTGTCGTAGGCGAGGCCATTGAGCATGATGAGGGCGCCGAGATTCGCGTAACCCAGGCCGAGCGGGCGATATGCGCGACTGTTGTCCGCAATGAGCTGTGTGGGATAGTCGGCGAAGTCGACGATGATCTCCATCGAGAGAATCATCGTGTCGACGGCCTGCTCGAAATCCTCGGTCAGGAACGTGCGCGAGTCATCCGTGAACTTCAGCAGGTTGAACGAAGCCAGATTGCAGGCGCTGTCATCCAGGAAGATGAACTCACTGCACGGGTTGGTCGCATTGATGCGACCCGAGTTCTTGACCGTGTTCCAGCGATTGATCGTCGTGTCGTACTGGAGTCCGGGATCGCCGCAGACGCGCGCAGCCTCGGAGATCTCGCGCAGGACGTCGCGCGCCTCGTAGGTATCGACGACCTCACCCGATACGACGGCGCGGGTCTGCCAGGTGCCGTTGTTCTCGGACGCCTTCATGAACGCGTCGGTTACCCGAACCGAGTGGTTCGCATTCTGGTACTGAATCGAGTCGTAGGCACCACCGACCTTGTTGAAACGCCCGTCGTAACCGGCGTCGATCAGTGCCCAGGCCTTCCTCTCTTCATCGGACTTGGAACGTACGAAATCGAGAATATCGGGATGCTCGGCGTTCAGGATGACCATCTTGGCCGCGCGGCGCGTCTTGCCACCCGAACGGATCACGCCAGCAAATGAGTCGAAGCCCTTCATGAAAGAGACCGGCCCGCTGGCTACGCCACCGCCGCCCAGCGTTTCGCGCGAGCTGCGGATCGTCGACAGATTCGAACCAGATCCGGATCCACCCTTGAAAAGCAGGGCTTCGGTCTTCGCCAGATCCATGATGGATCCCATATTGTCTTCGACCGAGTTGATGAAACAGGCGCTGGCCTGCTGAGGAACTTCGCGACCATCGGGCTCGACGACACCGAGGTTGAACCACACGGGTGAGTTGAAACACACGCGCTGATGCACGAGCAGGTAGCTCAGCTCATCCGCGAAGATCTGCTCCTGCTCTTCGTCTGTGAAGTAGCCACCCTGGCGGCCCCAGCGGCGCAGCGTTCCGACTACGCGACCGATCAGCTGGCGGACACTCGACTCGCGCTGAGGCGTGCCCAGATGACCGCGGAAGTACTTCGAGGCGACGATATTCGTCGCCATGATCGACCAACTCTTGGGAACTTCGACGTTGTCCTGCTCGAAAACGACTTCGCCGCCGTCTCCCTGGATCTTTGCACAGCGCAGTTCCCACTCGACATTCTCGAAGACGTCTTCGCCGGCGCGCGTAAAGTGACGACGGATCGGAATTCTCGGGCTGTCACCAGCCGTACCGTTCGATCGGCCGGCCTTCGTCTGTTCGCTCGTCCCTTCGCGCAACCTGACATCTTCCACTCGTACTCCCCCATTGCCTTTCTGCCATCCGGCACACACCGGGCGACACCATTCCATTGCGAGCCGTCCTGGGCCCGACGTTTGGTTTGCCTCAATCCCGGCCTCTCACACCCGGGATTTTCTTCCGCTCTCGGTCCTGTCTCGATCCCGTCGCACCGCCTCCGCGACTCTTGGAGGGGGTTCAAGGAAAGGCCCCGAACCTCGGGGCCTCCGAGCCCAGGGCCTCCTCCAGAGCCCCCGAACCCGTTTCTCTCGTGGCGCCCGTAGCCCCCCCTGGCACCGAAGAGAATCCTTGATTCCCAACGCTGATTTTGGACCCGAGAACGGCGCCGGTCAATACGTCGACACACAATATCTTGGGCTTGTCTCTGCGTGAGCGCCAAGATATTGAGATTACTGAGGTTTCGCGGTCGGGGCTGAAAGCCCCCAGTCCACATCCGGACCTGCGAGCGGGTTCAGGCTTGCAACACGGATTTGTAAGCCTGCGATTTTGTTCGTCTTTCAATATTTGATCCTTTCGGAAAACGCCCGATCCCCATTTTCTCGCGGATTCTGTAATAATTGAGATCATCCAATTTTTTGGAACCTCTTTGAAACTCGATCTGCCCGGTACCGCGAGCCCTTCGGTCGGCCCGCCGCGACACCTCTCGCTGCGCCTGTCATGGCAACGGTCATGACCCCCGTCGCGACTGCGTCCGGGGGTCTTCGGGAGCGCAAGAAGGCGCGCCTTCGTCAGCAGATCCTCGATACCTCCGTGCGGCTGTTCCGCTCGCGGGGCTATCCCGAAACGACCGTCGAGCAGATCGTGGGAGAACTCGAGATCAGTCCCGCGACCTTCTACAACTACTTTCGCTCCAAGGACGCCGTGCTCGCGGAAGTGGCCAGGTTGGCCCTGGAACGATCGCGCGAATTATTGGAGAGCAAGCCGGAGCAGGCCGAGGATTCCGATTCACCGGGCACGGCGGGGCGATCGCACACCGCCGGGCAATCAGGCACGGTCGAGCAATTGCGGGCTTTCCTGGATCGCGTCTCCGCCGGCGTCGAGAGCGACCGTCAGCTCTGGCGTGCGATTTTCGCAACCGGTTCGCTTAACCGAGGCGCCAACGGCGAGCGTCGCGCCGCCGCCACGTCGGGTTTTCGAATCCTCGAACGAATCCTTTCAGAAGGTCAGGCGCGCGGAGAAATCACGCGTGCGCTGCCCGCAGACCATCTCGCCCAGGTCCTTCAGGGAACCATCCTGAAGATCCTGGCCGATTACGTGTTCGATTTTCCGCAACCGCACACACTTTCGCGGCGGCTCTCGGAATGCCTGGCGCTGTTCCTCGAACGGCGCTCATGAATCAGGAGGAAACCCCCAGATGAATTTCGGATTCACCGAAGAACAAGAATTGCTGCGCTCCGAGGTCCGCAAGTTCCTCGACGACCAGTGCCCGATGGAACAGGTGCGCAAGATCATGGAGAGCGAGTCCGGCTACTCGGCCGAACTCTGGACGCAGTTGGCCGAACTCGGCTGGCTAGGTCTGACGATCCCCGAAGAGTACGGGGGTGCGGGACTGGGCTGGGTGGATCTGGTCGTATTGCTGGAGGAGACGGGCCGCAGCCTGTTCCCTTCCCCTTTCATCTCCACGACGCTGACCGCAGCCGCGATTCTGGAAGCGGGCAATGACGAGCAGAAGAAAGCCTGGTTACCGGCACTGGCCAACGGCAGCGCCATCGGAACCCTGGCGCTGCTCGAGCAGGTCGACGTTCTGTCTGCCGACGGAATCACGCTGCTCGCCAAGACCGACGGAGATGACTTCATCTTGACCGGCGAGAAGAGCTTCGTGAACGACGCCGGTGCAGCCACTCATTTCGTGGTCGCATTCCGCACGGGCGAAGGTGCCGAAGACCTTGGACTGGCCGTGATCGAACGCGACGCCGAGGGAGTCAACGCGCAGAGCTTCCCGGGCATCGACCAGACCAAGCGCGTCGGCAGCCTGTCGCTCGAAAACGTGCGCGTTGCAAGCGACGCCGTACTCGGAACCGCTGGCCAGGCCTGGCCGCTGATCTCGCGCCTGCTCGACCGCGGTGCGATCGCGGTCACCGCCGAAATGGTCGGTGCTGCAGAGGGCGCGCTGTACATGACGGTGCAGTTCGCCAAGGACCGCATCCAGTTCGGCGATCCGATCGGCAGGTATCAGGGCGTGAAGCATCCGCTCGCGGAAATGTACGTTGACGTCGAGTCGTTCAAGTCGATGGTGTACTACGCGGCCTGGACGATCGATGAGAGTCCGGGTGAAGCCGAGCGTTCTGTGTCGCTAGCCAAGGCGTACGCGACCGACGCGTTCACGCGCATCGGCATCGACGGAGTGCAATTGCACGGCGCGGTCGGCTACACGGCCGAGTACGATATTCAGCTCTATCTCAAGCGATCGAAGTGGGCGCGCCCGATGTTTGGCGACGCCGATCATCACTACGAACGCGTGGCATCCCTGGGAGGTCTGTAATGCATTTCAACTTCAACGAAGAAGAAGAGAAGTTCCGCGACGAAGTCCGAGCGTTCCTGGACGAAAATCTGCCCGAAGGCGCGGACCGTCACGATCCCGTGTTCCTGATGGAGTGGAATGCCAAGGTGCGCGAAAAGCGCTGGGTGGGATTCTCCTGGCCCAAGGAGGTCGGCGGCGGCGGCGGCGGGATCGTCGAGCAGGTGATCCTGAAAGAAGAAATGGCCAAGCGACGCGCGCCGGCGCTCGGCACCTGCTTCATGGGTCTGGCCTGGGTGGGACCCTCGATCGTGCAGTACGGAACGGAAGAGCAGAAAGAACGCTTCATTCCCGACATCCTCGACGGAAAGTACCAGTGGTGCACCGGTTACTCCGAACCCGATTACGGCAGCGATCTGGCATCGCTGCAGTGCAAGGGTGTGCTCGAAGGCGATGAGTACGTGGTCAACGGCCAGAAAATCTGGACCTCGCTCGCGATGTGGGCGGAGTGGATCATCCTGCTGGTTCGCACGGATCCGAAGCCGGCGGTCAAGCACGACGGCATCACCTGCTTGCTGGTGAAGATGGATTCGCCGGGCATCGAACGCCGACCCATCCAGAACATGTCGGGCGGATCGATGTTCGCCGAGGTGTTCTTCAACGATGTGCGGGTGCCTGTCAATAACCGTCTGGGCGCAGAAGGCCAGGGCTGGCAGGTGACGATCTCGGCGCTCGCCAACGAGCGCTCCGGAATCGCCGAAGTCACAGGAATGATCCGCAAGCTCGAAGAGCTGAAAGAACTGGCGCGCAAGACGAACAAGAACGGGCGACCGGCAACCGAAGACACGCGTGTGCGCGGTCGCATCGCCCGCTTCGAAGCCCAGATCGAAGCCATGCGCCTAAACGGCATGCGCTACCTGACCAAGCAGCTCAAGGGCGAACCGCTGTCGAGCGAGACCTCGGTCAACAAGCTGCATCGTGCGGAACTCGAGGTCACGATGGGCGACTTCGCGCTCGATCTACTGGGCAGCACGGGGCATTATCGCGCCGGTTCCGACGCTGCGGTCGACGGAGGCAAGTGGCAGACCGGCGCACTCAACTGGCCCGACGTGGTGATCGGCGGCGGTACGCCGAATATCCAGAAGAACATCATCGCGGAGCGCATCCTCGGTTTGCCGAAAGACTGATCCGTTGACTGCGTTCGCCAACGAACTGCGCGAGCGGATCGTCGGCCACCTGGGTGCGTTCGAGCGCATCCCGACCGGTGGCGACGATCTGCGACGCGCAGCCGTAGCACTCACCGTAGTCGCCGATGATCAGGGCGAGGCCTGCTTCGTGATCTCCCGACGCGTGGAAGACCTGCGTTCCCATGGCGGGCAGTGGGCGATCCCCGGTGGACGCATGGATGCGGGCGAAACCCCCGAACAGACGGCCCTGCGCGAACTGCACGAAGAAGTCGGATTGGACCTCCCGGGAGACAGTGCCCTGGGTCAACTCGATGACTTCGCCACGCGTTCGGGCTATCTGATCACGCCCGTCGTGGTCTGGGGAGCGGGAGCCTCACAACCGGTACCCAACCCGGACGAGGTCGCGGCGGTTTTCCGCGTACCCGTCGACGACCTCGACGAACCCGGCGTCCCCGAGCTCTCGCGCATCCCCGAGAGCAGCCACACCTTGCTCTCGATCCCTTTCGAGAAACTGGAAACCACCATCCACGCGCCGACGGCGGCCATGCTCTTCCAGTTCCGGGAGGTCGCACTCCACGGCCGGCACACCCGGGTGTTTCACTACGAACAACCGGTCTTTGCCTGGCGCTAGAGACCCGTCTCAGCTTTCGAAGCCGTTGTCCTCGATCAGTTTGGAGTAGAAGGCCGCGCTTGCCTTGGGAGTGCGTTCCAGCGTTTCGAAGTCCGTGTGTACGATGCCGAAGCGTCGGCTGTACCCGAAGGCCCACTCCATGTTGTCCAGGAATGACCAGACGTAATAGGCGCGCACGTCCGCATCTCCGTCGGAGATCGCGCTCGACAGTCCCGACAAAAAGCCGCGCAGCAACTCGACACGATCTTCGTCGTCGATCGTCCCGTCGATCTTGCCCGTGTTGTCGCACACACCGTTCTCGGTCACGTAGATCTTCGGGCGGTCGTACTCCCGGGAGATGAAGCGCACGAAGTCACCGAGTGCGTGCGGCGCTTTCTCGTAGCCCATCGGAGTAGTTGGCAGGATCGGCTCCGCGCGGCGGTAGCCGATTCCAACCGTGGGATCGGCGTGGATGCGAGCCCGGCTGTACAGATTGACGCCCAGAAAGTCGGTCGGCGCGGCGATTTCATCGAGGTCCCCGTCCTCCACGGGCAGAGCCGCATCGCGGGATTCGTAGAACTTGGCGACCGACTCGGGATAACCGCGCCCGTAGACGGGTCCGTGCCAGACTCGCGTGTCGAAATCACGCGCGAGCTCGACGGCCTGCGCGTCCGTGGCGTCATCGGAGGCCGCTTCGAAACTCGTGTTCGCATTCGTGATACCGATCTCTCCCCCGCGCCCGCTCGCCCGATATGCGGCGACAGCTCTTCCGTGCGAGAGCAGAAGATGGTGGATCACACGCGTCGTCACGCTCAGGTCGCGAATACCGGGAGCGAGCGCGCCGACCCGATGGCCGAAATTCGCGGTGACGATCGGTTCGTTGTGCGTGATCCAGCGCGAAACTCGATCGCCCAGGCGGTCGAAAAGGACGGCACCGTAGTCGGCGAAATGACTCGTCACATCGCGATTCGCCCAGCCGCCGAGATCCTGGAGCGCTTGGGGCAGGTCCCAGTGGTAGAGCGTCGCGCAGGGCTGGATGCCGACGGCCAGCAGCTCGTCGACCAGGCGGCTGTAGAAATCGATGCCCTTCTCGTTGGGCACGCCGAAACCGAAGGGGAAGACCCGCGGCCAGGAGATCGAGAAGCGATAGGTCTGCAGGCCGAGTTGCTTCATCAGGGCGACATCGCCGCGATAGCGGTGATAGTGGTCGCAGGCGACGTCGCCTGTCTCGCCTGTCTCAATCTTCCCGGGTTGCCTGCAGAACGTATCCCAGATCGAAAGGCCCTTGCCGTCTTCGAAGGCCGCCCCTTCGATCTGGTACGCCGCGGTGGCCGCGCCCCACTCGAACCCCTCTGGAAAGCTCTGAAATGCCATGCCTCATGGTATCAGGGTGCGAGAGACGCGGGCCTCACTTACTCTCCGCATCCATGTTGCCCGTTCGGGAAGAATACGAGAGTCGGCTTGCGAAGCGTCGAGAGAGCGCTGCGGCCGCCTATGCGCGCAAACGCCTGCTTTCGAATGCGCGCCTGATCGTGTTCGGGGTCGGGCTGATCTTCGTCTGGTTGTCGCTGAGCCGCGAGTTGTTCTCGGCCTGGTGGCTGGCCCTACCCGTTGCGCTGTTCGTCGCACTCGTACTGCGCCACGACAGCGCGCGCCGAAACCATCTGCGGGCGGAGCGCGCAGTCGCACACTACGAAGCCGGCCTGGCTCGACTGGACTACCGCTTCACCGGCACGGGCAAGAGCGGTGAGCGCTACGCCTCCCCCGAACATCCGTATACGGGCCACCTGGATCTTTTCGGAAGCGGGTCGATCTACGAGTTGCTCTGTCGCGCCCAGACGCGGGCCGGCGAAGACCGACTGGCGGCCTGGCTGAGCGGCCCCGCGGCTCCCGACGAGATTCGAGCGCGTCAGGGGGCCGTGAAAGAGCTTCGCGATCGGCTCGACCTGCGCGAAGACATGGCGGTGCTCGGCCCAGAAGTGGTTGCGGGATTGCACCCCGATCCGCTGGTCGAATGGGGAACGGCGGAACGCGTACTGCCCGGCGGTCCGGCCCGAGGGCTCGCGATGGCTTTGAGCGCGGGAATGTTCGGCGCGCTGGCCGCGAGCATCTTCGGGGGAATCGGACTCGGTCCCTTGTTTGGCGTGCTCGCGATACAGGGCGTCTTCGGATTGATCCTGCGCAAACGCGTCTCCGCGGTCCTTCACGACGTCGAACGACCGGCGACCGACCTGGGACTGCTGTACGCGCTGCTCGAGCGCATCGAGCCCGAGAACTTCGAGTCTCCGATGCTTGCGGAATTGCGCGCGACACTGGACACCGAAGGTCTGCCTCCGTCGGCTCAGGTGGCGCGACTCAATCGCCTGATCACCTTGCTCGACGCGCGGCGCAATCAGATGTTTGCGCCGCTATCTCCATTCCTGCTCTGGGGTACGCATCTCGCTTACGCGATCGAAACCTGGCGCAGTCACTGCGGCCGACGATTGGCGCCCTGGATCGAGGCCGTCGGCACGCTCGAAGCGCTGGATGATCTGGCCGGACACGCCTTCGAACACCCCGACGACGCCTTCCCGAAGATCGTCGACGCGGGACCGTACTACGATGCCCACGATCTGGGACACCCGCTGCTTCCGGAACAGCGCTGCGTGCGCAACGACGTGCGCCTGGACGGCGAACTCTCACTGATCGTGATCAGTGGATCGAATATGTCGGGCAAGAGCACCCTATTGCGCAGCATCGGCAGCAGTGTGGCCATGGGGCTGGCGGGTGCTCCGGTGCGTGCGAGGGACCTGACACTATCGCCACTGGCCCTGGGCGCGTCACTGCGCATCCAGGATTCGATCCAGGATGGCACCTCGCGCTTCTACGCGGAGATCACTTGCCTGCAGCGAGTGGTCGAACTGCGAGAAGGCCCGATTCCATTGCTCTTCATGCTCGACGAAATCCTGCAGGGAACGAACTCGCACGATCGGCGTATCGGCGCGAGCGAGGTCGTGGCGGGTCTGGTCGAACACGGTTCAATCGGCCTGATCACGACCCACGATCTAGCACTGACCGAAATGGTGGGACGCATCGGCTCCCGCGCGAGAAACGTGCACTTCGAAGACCAGCTCGTCGACGGCAAGATGGTGTTCGACTACACGCTCCGCGAAGGCGTGGTCACACATAGCAATGCACTCGAACTGATGCGAGCGGTCGGACTCGAGGTCTGAGCCTTCGGGCGCATTCAGATATAGGTCAACCGGAAGCCGGTACCCTCGCGGATCTTGTGGCGGATGTTGATGCCGATCAGCAGCGCAGTCCACTGCTCCACGTAGCGCGCGTTGTACAGCGGGCCGCCGTTGATCGCACGCGTCCCCGGAATATCGTCGCAGAGCACCATGACGCGTTCGCGGGGCTGCTTCGCACCCGAAATGATCACATCGCACTCCACCGATTGATCCAGTTCGAGCAGACGATGCGCGCCGATGTTCTGGAACGCCGAGATCACCGACACCCCATCGGGCACCAGCGCCTGGCACATCTCGGCGCAGGATCCCTGGGATACCCCGACCACGCGACCGGCCACATCGCCAACGGCTGTCGCGAGCGGAACACCCATCGAAACCACGACCGTCTCGGGCGTCAATTCGTCCCGGATCGCCTTGACGGTTCCGGCCGTGTGCTCGAAAGGCACCGATAGAATCACGATGCCACCTACGGCCGCCCGGGTGGCTTCGGCATTCTCGAAACCCTTGATGTCACACCCCTCGATTTTCTCGCGCACCTCGTCTGCAGCGGTCACGGCTCGCTCTGCTTTGCGGCTGCCGATCACCACGGACCGACCCGCCTTGGCAAAGCGATACGCCAGCCCCAACCCCTGCTCTCCGGTACCACCGAGTATCGCCACCGTTTCCTTCGCCATTTCCTGCTTCTCCCCGGCCTGCACTCTTCTGTCCGCGGCGGCCATGCGGCCAAATCCTACCCGGCGGCCAGATCCTACGCGAATGAGCCGAGTCTTCTCAGCGCGGCAATTTGGGGTCCAACAGAAAACCCGCGAGAGGCTCGTGCCTCCCGCGGGTCGTCCGGGGCCGGGCTTCACGGCCTATGGCTAGTGGCGACAGCTCCGTCCGTGTCGGTGGTGACCGCCATGGTGTCGGCGTCCGCTGTGATGATGCCGCCTCCAGTGCCGATGCCGGCGCTTGTAGTTATGGGACCAGTGAGAGTGCGATCGGTAGTATTGACCGTGCCGGTTGTCGCGATGGCCGTAGTGCCAGTTCTCCCGATAGCGGGGGCGGTGATGCTTCTTTTTGGGCGAAGCCCGATGCCCGCCTCGGTGGTCATCGTGGCGACCGGCGCGCTGGTGACCGCCGTGGATCACCTGGCCGAGCACGCCTTTCCCCAGCCCAAAGGCCTCGTGAGCGGCGATTCGCCCGAGTTCGCTCTTGAAGCCGTCTTCGAACTCGTCACCGGCTCGCGCGCCCGAAGGCGCCAGGACAATCAACAGGCCCAGAACCAGGCCTGCCGGTAGAAGAACTCGGACGCCCGTGCGTCCAATACGAGTGAAGGACTTCGCTTGTGTATCTGGGTTCGACATCTGGATTACCTCCGCTTTGCTGCGCCCCGTTCGGGGCTCTCATCTGGGTTTCCGGGGTTGCGGAGTTCGCGTACACAGCTGTTTCAAAACTCGCTGAAACATCGTAAATACCTGTTTTAAAAGCGTTTATCTGATCGAACCGGGAACTGCCGGTGGCGCTGATCGGCAGCCGTGTCGCAACCCGGACGGCGCTGGGCCGATCCGGGTGCGGTCTCAGGAGTGGCCTGCTGGCGAATGCGGTCAAGCCGGAGAGCTCCCGGGCCGATGCGCGGAGCTGACGCTTATGTTGGAACTTGTCACCTGGGCCAAACGTTTCATCGCAACGCCATCGGTGTCGCGAATGGGAAACGAGGCGATTGCCGAGCAGGCAATCGAGCTCCTCGAGGAGCTGGGCATTCCTGCGCGCAGCGAGACGGTCGTGGTCGACGGCGTGCAACACCGCGCGGTGATCGCCGACATCGGCCCCGCCGATCGCGATGACGGCCTGTTGATGATCACGCATCTGGACACCGTGCCGCCGGGCGATGCAAAGGCCTGGACCGCGACCGGGGGTGACCCGTATTCCCCGACCGAAGAAGGCAATCGACTCTACGGGTTGGGATCCGCGGACGCGAAAGTCGACTTCGTGTGCAAGGCACACGCGCTGGCCTCGATCGATCGCGATCGCCTGCAGCGACCGATCCGACTGGTGGGAACCTTCGCCGAAGAGATCGGTCTGGTCGGCGCGCGCTGGCTGGTCGACCAGGGACTGGCAGAAGGTTTCCGTTACGCGCTCGTCGGAGAACCCTCGGAACTTCAAGCCATTCACGCGCACAAGGGCTACGCGGTGTTCGAGGCGCGCGTGGGGGCCGAAGCCGTTTGCGGTGCTCATTCCGGATATTGCCAAGAACAGCTTTTCGCGGGCCACTCCGCGCACTCGAGTACTCCGCATCTGGGTTGCAATGCGATCGAAGCGGCCCTCGAGCGACTCACACTGCCCGACGTCACCGGATTCGTTTCGATCTCGGGTGGCGGCGCGGTCAACAAGGTTCCCGACCACTGTGAGCTGGTCGCGTGCCTGGCGGACGCATCAGCTCCATCCCTTCGCGCGTCATCCTCCGAGCCACCCCCCCCGATGATGCGCGCGGCCAAACCTCTGCTCGAGTTTCACCGCGGCTGGCGAGACCTGCTGGAACAGCTGTCCGAACTGAAGAACATCGGCTTCGACCCCAACATCAGTGTCGGCAGCCTGGGCCGAGTCGAGACCTGCGAAGGCGGAGTCTCCTTCTACTTCGATCTTCGACCCATCCCGGGAGTCGACCCGCTGGAAGCCGTTCGTCCACTGGAAGAGTTGGCCGAGGTGCGTTGCATCCGTTCGAACCCGGCGCTGGCCACTTCGCTCAACTCCAAACTGGTCCGGGCGGTCGCCTGCGCACAGGAGCAGTTGGGGATCGGCCGGAATCTGGGCACGAAGGCGACTTGCACCGAAGCCGGACTGCTTTCGGCCAACGGCCTGGAGGCGGTGGTCGTGGGTGCCGGACCTTCGGTAGGCAATGTTCACCGACCCAATGAATACACGCGCATCTCGGAACTGGCGCAGGCGCGCGACCTTTACCGCTTGACGATCGAAGCGCTGTGCAGCGGCGGAGAACTGCGATGTTCTTGATACGTCCCACCGTCCCCGACGATCTCGACGCGATCTTCGAACTGGCCGTATTCCTCGACAGTCCCAACCTGCCGACCGATCGAGAGTTCCTCGCCACCCGGCTGGAACGCTCCACGCGAGCCTTCGGTCAGCCCGGACCGGCATCCGCTGAACGCGAATACCAGTTTGCACTGGTCAATGAAGCCGATCAGGTCGTGGGAACCTGCGCGATCCTGTCCAAGCACGGCACGCCCGGCATGCCGCATATGTTCCTGCGTGTCGGCGAAGAGGTGCGTCACTCGGAAACCGTCGTCTGCACCATGCGACACAAGATGCTGCAACTCGGTTCGACGACAGACGGACCGACCGAACTCGGCGCGTTGGTCCTGCACCCGAAGGAGCGTGGACGCGGAGGGCGACCCGGCACACTTCTATCGTGGGGACGTTTCGCCTATATCGCGCGCCATCGCAGCTGCTTCGAAGATCGCGTCCTGGCCGAGATGCGCGCTTCACTCGACGCCTGGGGACGCAGCGCCTTCTGGGACGCCTTCGGCCGCCACTTCACCGGCATGAGCTACGCCGACGCAGATCGCCTCAGTGCCACCGACAAGAGCTTCATCCTCGACCTGTTTCCCGATGTGCCCTTCTACGCATCGTTGCTAGACGCGGAGGTGGCGGCCCAGCTCGGGCAAGTACACGAGGAGACCCGACCCGCTCTCAGTCTGCTGGAGCGAGCGGGCATCGAGCCGATCGACGAGATCGATCCGTTCGACGGCGGACCTTTCGTGGGTGCGAACACCGACGACGTGATCCCGATCAACAGCACGCTATTTGGCACATTGATCGATAACGAACCCGGTGACGCTGCCTCGGATGCGATCGTCATGACCGAAGAAGGTGGGCATCTGCGCGGCGTGATCGCGAAAGCAGAATCGTGCACCGGCGGACTGCGCCTGGCCAAGGACGCATGGGAGCGACTGGAGATCTCACCGGGGGACGAGCTGACGCTGACGCCGCTCCCCCCGAAACGCAAGCGAGGAGAAAGCCATGGCTGATCCATCCCCATTCGAAGCACGGGGCGACTTCATCGACGGGGAGTTCGTTCTACCCGAACACACCGAGGGAGAAATCGCACTCGAAGATCCGGGCGACACCGATGCCCTTTCCGGCGCCTTTCCCTACTCATCGGCTTCGGTCGACGCAGCGGTCGATGCCGCGCGGCGCGCCTGGCCGGCCTGGCGCGACCTTCCCTTCTCGGAACGCGCGACCTACCTGCAGCGCTTCGCCGAAGCCATGGAAGCCGAACGCGAGGGCATGGCAAACCTGATCGCGCGCGAGATCGGCAAGCCGCTCTGGGAGGCCAAGACCGAAGTCGCGGCCATGATTGCGAAGATCGGCATCACTCTCGGACCGGGAATGGAAGAAGTCCGCGAGCGCAGCGTCGAACTGACGGCAAATCAACTGGGACGCTGGCGCGCGCATTCGCGCGGCGTGCTGTCGGTACACGGTCCGTTCAACTTCCCCGCCCATCTGGTCAATGGCCACGTGGCCCCCGCCCTGGCCACGGGCAATACGATCGTACTCAAGCCGTCCGAACTCGCCCCGGCGGTCGGACAGTTCTACGTCGAACTGGCGGCGCGCGCGGGTTTCCCCGCGGGCGTGATCAATCTGGTTCAGGGCGAAGGAGCCCAGGGAGCCAAGCTGGCTGAACACTCCGACGTGGACGGCGTGCTCTTCACCGGCTCCTACCACGTGGGCCGGCGCATCCTGGAAGCCACGATCGATCAACCGCATAAACTCGTGGCCCTGGAGATGGGCGGAAAGAACGGCGTACTGGTGTGTGATGACGGAGACGTCGATGCAGCCGCCAGTGCGATCGCGTTTGGTGCCTGTGCCACCACTGGACAGCGTTGCAGCGCCACGAGTCGCGTGTTCGCGATGCCCCAGGTCATCGAGCCACTGACCAAGCGACTGATCCGCATCTTCGGTCGCATCGGAGTCGGCTATGCGCTCGACGAAAACGTGTTCATGGGACCTCTGATTTCGTCCGGGGCGCGCGAGCGCCACATGCAGGTCTTGCGCGCCGCGCGTGACGAAGGCGCGGAACTCCTGTGCGAAGGTGGACCGTGTGAATCGACGCGACCCGGACACTACGTACGCCCCACGATCCACCGCGTCCAGGATCCCATGCGCAAGAGTCCCTACCAGATGGAAGAACACTTCGTGCCCGATATCTTCATCTGCCCAGTACAGACGGTCGATGAAGGCATCGCCGCTCTGGACGCGACGGACTACGGACTGGTGGCGAGTGTATTCAGCGCCGACCGTGCAAACTTCGAGCGCTGTCATCGCGAGACGCGAGTGGGCCTGATCAACTGGAACCTGACCACAGTCGGCGCTTCCTCGAAGCTACCCTTCGGCGGAGTCAAGAGGAGTGGCAACGATCGTCCAGCGGGGGCGCTTTCGGCAGCCTATTGCACTTATCCGGTCGCGAGCCTGGAAACCGAGGAACCCGACGCATTGCACAACTACCCGGGATTCCCGAAACCGCGCTAGTTTCCAGGGAAGGCACGCGAGAGGGGCGCGATGACACATACGATCCTGATGGGC